>JAIRTI010000097.1 GCA_031255035.1 Desulfovibrio sp. | reverse complement strand
TGAATCAGGCCGTTGGTGCCTTCCTGGATGCGGATGCCGGCCGTGCCGTGCACGTAGGCGAGAAAAGGAAAGCGCTTGCGGCGCGCCCTTTCGGCCGCGCGGATGAACTTTTCCCCTTCGGCCGCGCCCACGGTGCCGCCTCTGAACGAGGCCATGAGCATGGCGACCACCAGTTTGATGTTGCTGATGCGCGCTTCGAAAACCATGCAGCCGCTTTTATGGCCGGTCTTTTTTTTGGCTTCGGCCAGCTTGATTTCAAAATCCTCGATTCCCAGAGGGTTGCCGGCTTCAACATCGGCCGCGAACTCAAAAATAGAGCCCTGGTCGAACACGTTATGCAGATACCATTGATATTCCATGGGGAAATGGTGGCCGCAGTTCGTGCAGACGCCGGCGAATTCCCCATAGAGATCCGGGGCCCAGATATCAAGGCAGCCGTGGATGTCGGCATTGGGACAGGTCACGGAGCGATCCGCCTTGGCCTTGGAACTGACGTACACCCAGTTGCCGCCGCGCTGCTCCTGGTTGTCGTCCCATTCGGAAAGTTCGGTCAACTGGCGTTCGGTCTCCACCTGGGCTTTGCTCGCGCCGCCGCGAATCTTGACCATGAGCATGCGCCAGGGGGATAGTATCCTGTCAAAAAAGAGCGTCCATTCGCTTTTCACTTCTTCAACGTATTCCGAGACCTTTTGCTGATGGCGGCGCAGCATGTCATACTTGAAGTGCGAATAGAGCCCCCAGCCCATCTCTTGCCACATGCTGGAGACGCGGCGGCTGAAGGGCGTCATATCGGGGGCCGCGCTGCGGGAAAGGCGGCGGTACTTGATATGGCGGCGGTTCACCAGGCGAATCTGGCCCGAAGCCGGCAGGTTCCAGCGCGTGTAGGCTTTTTCAAAGTCGAGCCCGGCGGCCGCGCGCCGTCTGCGGCTGCGCAGGGCAAGCGCCCGCAAAGGACGAAAGCCGCGCACGCTGATGGAAACCTCGTCCGTCGCCCGCAAAAGGTCCTGGCGCAGGGTGCGGAAAAAATCATAATGAAAAGGCCTGGCCCCCAGGTGCGGCTCCTGGATGACGTGATCGATGTAGCCCATGCGCAGGTTGTCGTGGGCCGTTATATTCATCTGCCGGGCGCAGCGCTCGACAAGGTCGGCGCCGGCGCGCTGCCCGCCGCGCAAATGCCCCTCAATGGCGGCCGCGCCTTCAGGCGAGATCACGGAATAATACCCGTGGGACAGCATCATTCGCTTGTCGGCCAAAGCGATGGCCTCGGCGCCGCCGGAGCCGCCCTCGGAAATCACGGAGATGACGGGCACCTTCAACGAGGCCATGCCATAGATGTTGGCGGCGATTTGCTGGGCGGCGCCCGGCGTGTCTTCAATGGGGTAGGAGCCGGGCGTGAAGACAAAGGTGTGCACCGGAATGTTCTCGGTTTCGGCGACCTTCATATAGTGCAGGGCCTTGCTGTTCCCCCACGGCTTGACCGAGCCGCCGTTGCGGAATTCCTCGCCGTGGCCTTTCTCCTGCCCGATGACCATGACCGACTGGTTGATGGTGCGCTTGCCCCGGCGTCTGGTGATGTACGCCCTGGCGATGACCATGGCGGGGTCGATGGAATGCTCGTCCATGCTCCCGATTTCGGTATAGTTGTCGTAGACGTTTTCCAGAATGTCGCGCAGGCAGATCCGTTGCGGATGGCGCACTATGCGCACCATGTCCATGGGCGTGAGTTCGGCTTCCAGTTTTTTTTCCACGAAACCGAACAGATCCCCGAGGGTCAGGACCGCCGCTTTGCGTTCGCGCTGCGAGAGGTTGGATTCGCGGCGGCGATAGTCTTCCATCTTGGAGACCAGCAGGTTGATATTTTCATTGTGCTTATCGCCGAAAATATCGCAGATATAGGTCAGCCGTTCGTTAAGATACTGTATTTGTTTTTCGATATCCATAGATTTCGCCTGATGGAAACCGCCTGGGCGGCCGGACCGGCCGGGCGGAATGTCCCGAGTGTTGGCGCGTGACGCGCGGCAACGGCCGTAGTGACGGCGCGGTGGCTAAAACAGCAGTATAAGCTCGGTTTTTCTCCGCAGGAAATCCACATTGGACTTCAATGCGTCGCCGGCGTTGTTACGCCCCTCAAGAACAAGGTGGTCCAGAAAGCGGGTGCCGCGCCGCCGCGCTTCTTCAAGGTCCGGCCCCCAGATGATGGCCAGGGCCAGGTTGGGGTCGAACTCGGTAGGAATGTCATAGGGGCTGTCCGTGGAGACCGGCGGCACGTGGGTGTGCATGGAGAGCCATTCGGCCTCCTCCCAGCGGAACGATTCGATGCGGCCGACCCACGGGGTGAAGCGGTTGTCGGGGTCCTCGGCGATAATGCGGTATTCGATGCCCACGCCGTCGAAATCAATGTCGTCCTGGGTGTATCCCAGCGGGTTGCCCAGGGCGCAGCGGATCTGTTCCGCGATGATGTCCACGCCCTTGTGTCCCTTGATGCGGGCGATGGCGGCGGACACGCCGTTTTCCACCTGGATACGGGTGTTGACTTCCATGAGATAGGGGTTGCCCTCGCGGGTCACAATCCATTCCCAGGTGCCGACGCTGTCGTATTTCACCTCTCTGGCCATAGCCAGAGAGTGCTCGGTGATGTCTTCAATCACTTTTTTCGCGTCAAAACGATAATGAACCGTCGCGGGCTCGAAACCCGGCGCCACCTCAAGGCGTTTCTGCAATCCGGTGCTCTGGATGGAGCAGTTGCGCGTGCCGAAATGCACGATATTGGCCGCGCCGCGTTCGGCGAGAATTTGCACTTCAAGGTGGTTGAAGTCGCGGATGCGCTGTTCGATCAGCACGCCTTCATCCTTGAACTGCCGCGCGGCGTAATTGCGGATGCGCCGGTAAACGGAGCGGAACAGGTCGATGTCGTGCACCTCTTCAATGCCCATGCCGCCGCCGCCGGCCGAGGCCTTCACCAGCACCAGAGGGGTTTCAATGCCTTGCTGCTGCTGGAATTCATAGAGGCTGCGGGCGATCTTTTCCGCCTCCATCTCGTCGTATATAGGCTTGTCTGAACCGGGAACTGTTGGTACACCAAGGCTGCGGGCCAGGCGTTTGGTATTGATCTTGTCGCCCAGTTCGCGGATGACCCGCCAGGAAGGGCCGATAAACTCCAGGCTGCGTTCGCGCCGCCTGACCCGGCGGGCGAAGCGGTAGTCTTCGGCGAAGAAGCCGTAGCCGGGGTGTATGGCGGTGGCGCCGGCCTCGTCGGCAACGGCCAGCAGTTCGTTGGCGTCATGGTAGGAAGAGACGCGGTACAGGCGCTTGTCACTGCCCCCGGCCTCACGCGCCAGGCGGACATGGCCGGAGTGGGCGTCCTCGGCCGTGTACACGCAGACGAAATCCAGACCCAGTTTTATGCAGGACTGGACGATGCGCACGGCGATTTCGCCCCGGTTGGCCACAAGGACCTTGTGTTGGCTGTCGTTCACGATATTTTCGTTCCGTCGTTCATAGATCGTTTTTCAAAGTAGGATGCCACTTTATGCAAAAGCTGAGAAAAGTCCAGACGTGCGCGAAAAGGCTGGCCGGAGAACTCCCGCAAGGATTTTCTCCTCAGGTGGGCATCGTCCTCGGTACCGGGCTCGGCCCGCTGGCCGACAGCGTGGAGAATGCCGTCAGCATCCGCGCCCAGGGGCTGGATGATTTTCCGCCGTCCAGCGCGCCCTCCCACGAAGGCCGTTTTGTCGCCGGCATCCTGGCCGGAGTTCCCGTTATTTTGCAGCAGGGGCGCTGCCATCTGTATGAAGGGCGCCGCCCCGATGATATCTGCCTGGGCGTCCGGGTCATGGCCGTTCTTGGTGCCAGGGGCCTGATCATCACCAACGCGGCCGGCGCCGTCAACCCTCTTTTTGATGCCGGCAGCCTGATGTGCCTTGACGACCACCTCAACATGACCGGCCGCAGCCCTCTGACCGGGCCGAACCAGGAGAGTTGGGGGCCGAGATTCCCCGATATGAGCGCGCCGTACGACAGGACCCTGATCGCCGTCGCCGAACGCAAGGCTCTCGAACTCGGGATAAAAATGGAAAAGGGCGTGTATGCCTGCGTGCCCGGCCCGCAACTGGAAACAAGGGCCGAGACGCGCGCCCTGCGGGCGCTGGGCGCGGACGCCGTGGGCATGTCAACGGTGCTGGAGGTCATCGCCGCGCGGCACATGGGACTGAAGGTGCTGGGAATTTCCTGCCTGACCAACAAAAACCTGCCCGACTGCATGGCGGAAACCACTATTGAAGAGATCATCGACAGCGCCAAGGGCTGCGGCGACGCCCTGAAGCGGCTGATCACGGCGTCCCTGCCGGCAATGGCGCGGTTCTGCTCCAAACAATAAGGAAGCGCTGTTCTTCGTTTTGGCGTCGTTGCCGCGGCTTTTTTGAAGGGGGGCTGGACTCTTCGGTCCTGCCCCCCCTTCAAAAAAGCCTTGCGCCTGGCCAAAACGAAAAATAGCGCTTCCTTAAATCAGCACTTCCCCAAGGGCTCGCGTCAACCGGCGCCGGAATCTGTGAGCGCCGGGCAATCTCTTTCTAAAATTCGCAGGACCGCGCGCAGATATCCAAGGAGCGCCCGCCCCTTGGCCTTGATTTCCGCTTCGCCCCAATCATGGTGGCAGGCGAGTTCAAGCATGAGCGCCGCCTGTTCAAGTCCGTGGTGCCCCACGCTGGCCGCATGGCCTCTGATGCTGTGCGCGTGGATATGCAGGGCGTTGCGGTCGCCGGCCTCGACCAGGGCGGCCAGTGCGCCCAGAGAGTCGCGGTACTGGCGGTAAAAACCGGCCAGTATGCCTTCATAGATGGACATGTTGTCGCCAAGCAGCTTGAGAGCCTCTTCCACCGCGAAGCCCTCGGGCGCGGGGCGCGCCTGGTCGCCGGCGCCGCCGCGTTGGCCCCGGTCGGGCTTTTCCGACGGCGCGGCATCGGCATCGGCATCGGCGGCGGGCTGCCCGGCTTTCTCTTGCGCGGGCCGCAGAAAACGGCTCAGGGTGGCGTACAGGCCCGCCACGTCAATGGGCTTGGTGACGTGTCCGTCCATGCCCAGCTCAAGGCAGCGATCCCGCTCTTCAACCATGGCGTGGGCGGTCATGGCGTTGATGGGCAGCCAGCTGTTGCGCGGGTCGGCATGGAGGCGGCGCG
>JAIRTI010000050.1 GCA_031255035.1 Desulfovibrio sp. | reverse complement strand
AAGGATATTGAGGTGGCGGGCACCGCCGGCAATGGCGAGGAAGCCGTGGCCAAAGCCAGGGACCTGGACCCGGACGTCATCACCATGGACGTGGAAATGCCCAAAATGAACGGTCTTGAGGCGCTTGAGCGCATCATGGCCGACAATCCCTGCCCGGTGATCATGGTCAGTTCTCTCACCAGCGAAGGCGCCGACGTTACCTTGCGCGCCCTTGAACTTGGCGCTCTTGACTTCATGCCCAAGCTTTCTTCCAGCAGCCTGCCCGATGTCAAGCGTCTGGAAAACGAACTGAGCACGAAACTCAAAGCCCTGGCCAGACGCAAAGCCTTTATGCGCCTCAGGCACAAGAGTTCTCTGCGCGACGGCGTCAGCAGAGGCGCCCTCGCCGCCGCGAGACAACCCGTGGCCGTGCCGCCGCCGCGCAGTCTGCCCAGTGGCGGGCAGGCTGCGTTCGACGTGGTTTCCATCGGCGTCTCCACCGGGGGGCCGCCGGCCGTGCAAAAGGTGCTTACGGCCCTGCCCGCCGACTTTCCCGTGCCGATTTTGATCGCCCAGCACATGCCGGCGGCCTTTACCGGGCCCTTCGCGGCCAGGCTGGACGCCCAGTGCGCCATCAGCGTCAAGGAGGCGGAACCAGACGAAAGGGTCAAGGGCGGCATGGCCTATATCTGCCCCGGCGGCAAGCATCTTCGCCTTGAGAACCGGGGGGGCACACTGCACGCCGTCGTGACCGAGGAACCCAAAGAGGCGCTGTACAAGCCTTCGGCCAACGTGCTGATGGAGACGACAGGCCTGGCCGTCGGCCGCAAATCCCTGTGCGTCATGCTCACCGGCATGGGGAACGACGGCCTTGAAGGCACCAGGGTGCTCAAGCAGAAAGGCGGTTGGGCCATCGCCCAGAATGAGGAGTCCTGCGTCGTTTACGGCATGCCCAAAGCCATTGTCGACGCCAAACTGGCGGATGAGATTGTCGACATCAACGCTATGGCGGCAACCATTCTGGCCAACTTTACAAAAAGCAGAAGAATCTAGCGCTTGCCCGGCGGGCTGGTCCCATACGCTGGAGAACACCGGATTGACGGCCCGGCCGAACGTATAACGAGTGCCTCTTATTGTTCCAGAGCATTTCACACATGAAATGCCCGGCAAGGATTTGTCAGCAAATCCTTGCCGCGAAACAGGAGCAGGCGGGCTTTGCCCGCCGTAACGGAGTTCTCATGTCTGACGACAACGAAAAACATATCCTTTCCCTGCTGGGTGAAAGCGACCCCGAGAAAGTGCGCGAAGGCGCCCGCCTGGCCGGGTCCACCGGCCTTTCCTCGGCCATTCCCGAACTGGTGCGCCACATGAGCAGCCCCAATATCGGCGTGCAGGAGGCCGTTGACCGGGCCCTGCGCAAGATAGGCGGGCCAGAGGTGGTGCATGCGGCCATACCCCTGCTCCGCTCGGATGACGCCCCGGTGCGCAACTTGTCGATGGACCTGTTGCGGCACCTCGGCAACAGCGACCTGCCCTCCCTGCAGTCCCTGCTGCACGACGACGACCCGGACGTGCGTATTTTCGTCGCCGACATTCTCGGCGCCACGGCCAGCGCTCTGGCCGTGCCTTCGTTGTGCCAGGCCCTGCTCAACGACCCGGAAGTCAACGTGCGGTATCAGGCGGCGGTCAGCCTGGGGGAACTGGCCTTCCCGGAAGCCGCGCCCTGCCTGAACAAGGCTCTGGACGACGAAGAGTGGGTGCAGTTTTCCGTCATTGAGGCCCTGATCAAAATCAAGGACTCGTCGTCCATCGGTGCCATGGTCAAGGCTCTGGGCAAGTCCTCCGAACTGGTGGCCTCGGTCATTGTGGACGCCCTGGGCGAGATGGGCAACATCAAGGCCGTGCCTCTGCTGCTCAAAGGCCTGGACAAATCGCCCACGCCCCTTGGCAACAAAATCGTCAAGGCCGTGGTCAACATCATGGGCGAACATTCGCTCAACCTGCTGGGAAGCAAGGAATGCAACCGGCTCAGGGGCTACCTGCCCTCGGCCCTTGAAGACGAAGACCCGACCACCCAGCAGGCGGCCATCAAGGCCCTGGCCGTTCTCGGCGGCCCGGGCGCGTCTTCGCATGTGCTGCGCTACGCCTCGCGGCTCGACCCGGAACAGGACGCCGACAGGGTTGTCGACGCCATTGAAGCGCTCATAGGCATCGGCGCCACCCCCGAACTGGAAGCGGCCCTGAACGGGGACAACGAACTTACCGGGCAAATCGCCATGCAGGTGTTGTTGCAGACGGATGAAGCCAAGGCCCTGTCCATGATGATGCAGGGCTTCTGGAACCATTCCCGCGATATGCAGCGCGTCATGATTCTTGAGCTTGCCGGCCGCGCCGGCCGGGAGGACGAGGACTTTTTCCTGGACGTGCTGGATCGCCACCAGGACGGCGCCGTGCTGCGGGGGGCTTTGCTCTTCCTCGGCCGTAAAGGCGACCCGGATCTGGTGCTGGACAAAATCCTGCCCTTTCTGGAACACCCGTACAACGACGTCAAGGAAGCGGCCCTTGAGTCCTGCATTGCCCTGCACACGCCGGCCGTGGAAGCCTATTTCAAGGAACTGCTCAAGCACCCCGACCCGGTGCAGCGCATGATCGGCGCGTACGGCCTGGGTTTTTTCGACATTGAAAACTCCATCAGCGAGCTGACCGAAGCCCTGAACGACGATTCGCCCGACGTGCGCAAGGTGGCCGTTGAAGCCTTTGGCCGGGGCTGCCCGATTCGCGAGGAATACCTGGAACTCATTGAAGTCAAGCTTGCCGACGAAAGCCGCGAAGTGCGCATGGCCGTGTTCGACACCTTGGGGCTGTGCTCTGACGAGCGCTTCATCAAGAGCCTGATCATGGGCCTTGACGATGTGGACCCATGGGTGCGCGTGCGCTGCGCCGAGCGCCTGGGCGAACAGAAAATCACGGAAGCCATCGCTCCTTTGGTGGGCATGCTGAGTGACGACAACCAGCTTGTGGTCATCAAAAGCATCTCCGCTCTGGGGATGATCGGCGGAGAGGCGGCCTTCCGGGCGCTTTTGCCCTTCCTGGAGCATGAGGACCGCGACGTGAGCGAAGCCGCCGAAGAAGCCGCCAAACTCATCCACAGGCAGTCGGGAGAATAGGTATGGCGCTGTTTCCCACAAACACCCCGTCCCCGCTTGCAGCGTCGTCGCTGGGCAAAAGCCTCAAAGTCAGCAACGAGGAATTTTTTCAGTTGCGCGACTTCATTTACGAGCAAAGCGGCATCTTTATCGCCGAAGCCAGGAAATACCTTGTGGAAAACAGGCTCAGCAACCGTCTGCGCGAGCTGAACCTCAAAAGTTTTGGCGAATATTACTATTATCTTCGCTTCGATCCGAACCGGCGAACCGAACTGACGAAGTTGTTCGAAGTCATCACAACCAACGAAACCAGCTTCTGGCGCAACCCGCCTCAGCTTGAAGTCTTTCAGAACAAGGTGATGAAGGACGAGCTTGAAAAGCTCCGGCTGGCGCGGATCAAAAAACTGCGCATATGGTCGGCGGGTTGCTCCACCGGCGAGGAACCATACACCCTGGCCATCATCCTGCATGAGGTGCTCAAGGCCGAAATCGGCCTCTGGGACATCAAGATAACCGCCAACGACCTTTCCGAGGCCGTGCTTGCCGCGGCGCGCAGGGGTATTTACAGTGAATACGCCTTGCGCACCACGCCCAAGGACATCGTGGCCAAGTACTTCAGAAAGGATGGTCCCGCCTACCATGTGGACCCCAAACTGAAGAGACTCATCTCTTTCGGGCCCACAAACCTTTCAGACAGGGCCATGCTGCGGCGCGTCGAACGCTCGAACATCATTTTCTGCCGCAACGTCATCATTTATTTTGACGACGAGATGAAGCGCCAGGTCATCGAGGCTTTTTACGACAACCTGCTGCCGGGCGGCTGTATGCTGATCGGCCACTCCGAATCGCTGCACAGCATATCGCGGGCCTTCAAGCCCGAGCACAACAGCGGCACCATCGTCTACCGCAAGGAAGCATGAGAGCGATGAGCGGGGAAACGGACCGGCGAACGCCGGCGATGCAGGCGAAAATCATCGCCATCGCCAACCAGAAGGGGGGGGTGGGCAAAACCACCACCGCCGTGACTCTGGCCGCCGCCCTGACCAGGCTGGGCAAACGGGTGCTGATCATGGATCTGGACCCGCACGCTTGCGCCTCCGTGCATTTGCGCTATTATCCAGATGAACTGGAGTCCTCGGTCAACGACATTTTCAGCGAAGAGCCAGGGGATGCCGAGGAGATGTGGGATCGCATCCGCCAGCATCATCCCATTCAGGAATTTGATGTGGTTCCGGCCACCATCCGCCTGGCCGAACTGGAAGTCGATTTGCGCAACCGCCGGGGCAAGGGCGCCATTTTACAGCAGGCCCTTGAGCATGTGCGCGGCGAGTACGATTTCATCGTGCTGGATTGCCCTCCGCATGTGGGCATTCTCCTGGTGAACGCGCTTGTGGCCTCGGATCTGCTTGTGGTGCCGATTCAGACGGATTTCCTGGCCCTGCACGGCCTGAAGCTTCTTTTCGACACCATCAAGGTGCTGAACAAGGTTCTGCCCCGGCCCATTTGCTACCGGGTGCTGCCCACCCTGTACGACCGCAGGGCGAGGGCCTGCGCGCGCGTGCTTGAACTGCTGGAGTTGAAAATGAAAGACAGCATGTTTACCACGGTTATAGGCATGGATACCCATTTCCGCGAAGCCAGCGCCCAGGGACGCGTCATCTACGAGATCTCGCCGGAAAGCCGGGGCGCGAAAGAGTATGAAGAACTGGCAAAAGAGATACTGGCCCTATGAACAAGAGCCCCGAAGATTATTTCAAGGAACAGGACTTCTCGGCCGCCGCGGCCGGGGGCGCCTCTTTCACGCCGGCCGAGCAGGCTTTCATGGACAAGTACCTTGGCGTGGACAGCGGCGCGATGCTTGAGAAAATCGGCATCAGCCCCGAGGCCAAAGCCGCGTCCGAGCCGGACCAGCACAGTGAAATGTCGGCCGAGGAGTCGCTTGACGCCATGCTGCGCGAAGCGCCGGAACTGCTGATGGTCGGCTTTTTCATCGGCGGGCAGGAGTTCACCCTGCCCACGGTGGCCGTGCAGGAAGTCATCCGGGCCATGCCGGTGGCAAAGCTTCCGGTCGCGCCCCGTTTTGTGGCCGGGGTCATCAACCTGCGCGGCCGGGTCACGCCGCTCATTCACCTGCGCGATGTGCTGGAGGTCATCTCCCCCCGCCAGAACAAGGATAAATTCATCATCGTTTGCCGCCGGCAGGGTTTTCAGGTCGGCATGATCATTGAACGGGTTCATACCATGTATCGCGTGCCCCAGGCCGATATCGACTGGAGCATCGAGGCGCATATCGGCGCCAATGTGGACTTCATTTCCGGCCTGCTGAAACTCAAGGATCAACTCGTGGGGATTGTGTCGGTTGATCGTGTGATAGCAAGCATTCTCAATTGACGGGAGAGCGCCATGTCTAAACATATTTTGATTGTTGACGATTCCAAGACCATACGGAATCTTGTGGCTTTCATAATGAAAAAGGAAGGCTTCAAGGTGACCATGGCCGAAGACGGCCTCGACGGTCTTGAAAAATTGTATTCGGCCGAGCACATTGACTTGATCATCTCGGATATCAACATGCCCCGCATGGACGGTTTTACGTTCATCAAGACCGTCCGCGAGCAGGAAGCCTACAGGGATCTGCCCATTGTCGTGCTCTCCACCGAAGGGAAGGAAAATGACATCCGGCAGGGCCTTGAGCTTGGCGCCAACCTGTATCTGGTCAAGCCCACGCAGCCGGACACCATGATGAAAAATATACGCATGCTCCTCGGCTGAAGCGCCGGACCGGGCAGATTAAGCAGTACGGACAAAACGTCGCGGAAAAGGACACGCCATGACTCAGGATTTTATGGATCCGGAAATATTCGCGGACTTTATCATCGAGGCCAAAGAACACCTCGAGACCATAGAGCCAAACCTTCTGGAGCTTGAAAAGGCCCCGGATAATCTGTCTCTGCTGAACGAGATTTTCCGGCCCATGCACTCTTTGAAAGGCGCGTCCGGCTTTCTGGGGCTGAACAAGATGAACGGTCTGGCCCACAAGGCCGAAAATATCCTTGACGGGCTGCGCAAGGGCGACATGGCCGTCAACAGCGACATCATGGACGTGATCCTGGCCTCCACCGACGCCCTGCGCCAGATGATCGACAACCTGGAAACATCCAATACCGAAGGCGAGGTTGACACCGGCCCGATTATCGCCACCCTGGACGCCCTTATGGCCGGCGAAACGCCTTCGGCCGCGCCGGCGCGACCCGCAGCGGCTTCAACCCCGGCAAAGGCCGAAGCCGCGTCGGCCCCCTCGCCGGAAGCCGCCCCTGAAAGCGACGCCGCCACAAGGCAGACCGGGGATGTGGATACGTGGATAGGGTCTCGCGAGGAGTTCCCCTCCTATGCTTTGACCGCCTTTGGCGAGGCCCACCTGCGCGATTTCGTCGAAGAAGCCAAAGACAATATTTCGAACCTGTCGGACGGACTGCTGGGGCTTGAAAAGCATCCTGAAGACCAGTCGGACATGGTCAACGACATTTTCCGCTACTTTCACAACCTAAAGGGCAACAGCGGCATCATCGGCTATCAGGAATTGAACAGCCTGACCCATGAGGCCGAGACCCTGCTCAATTCGTTGCGCAAAGGCGAACGCGCGGTTTCTCCCCCGCTTGTCGACCTGCTCCTGCTTGCCGTTGATGTGCTTGAGGCCCTCATTTACCGCATCGACCCGCCGACCGGCACGGTGACCCCCTTTGACATTGCCGAACTTCTTGAACGTCTGCGCGAAGCCGTGGCCGGCAACGACGTTTCCCTGCCCGCAAGTCTTCTGCAAAGCGGGGCGCCGGCTAAAGAGACCGCCAGCGGGGCCGTCGATCTGGCGCAGGCCGGGCCGGTGACGGCCCATATGGACGAAGGCGATGTGGACATGTTCCGCAGAACGGTGAACCAGCAGTTCGCCCATATCGAGGCGGCCCTGAAGGGCATGCGTGAAGACGGCGGCAACCGCGATTTTTCCGACGCCATGTTCCGTTCGCTCACCACGATTCAAAACAGCTCGAATTTCATGGGGCTTGACGACATCAAGGTCTACGCCCAGCGCACGGCGGGCATTGTTGACCAGGGCCGGAACACCAATCTTGATTTTTCCATCATGGCCGATCTGCTTGAGCAGGAAAGCGCCATCATCAGGGACATGATCGACGCCTCTCTGACCAAAGCCGCTGTGGAAAGCGGCGAGGCGCGAAGCTCCGGCAAGGATGAGGCGCCGTCCGGCGCCCCGGCGGCGAAACCCGAAAAAGCGCCCGAACCGGCCCCCGCCGAAGCGGCCGGCGCTCCGGCCGCGCCAAAACCGTCCCAGGCCAAGCCCGCTCCGGCAAAGCCCGCCGCCGGCACCGGCGGCGGCGACCATTCCTCCAAGGTGTCCTCCACCATCCGCGTGGACCATGAAAAACTCGACCATCTGATGAACCTGATCGGCGAGCTTATCATCAACCGCAACCGCTATTCGATGCTGGCCCGCCAGCTTGAAGACACCAGCAGCGGCGTGGACGTCAGCGAAATCGCCCAGAACCTCACCGAAACGACCTACTCCATGGCCCGCATCTCCGACGATCTGCAAGACACGATCATGAAGGTGCGCATGGTGCCCGTGGCCTCGGTCTTTTCGCGTTTCCCGCGACTGGTGCGCGACCTGTCGCGCAAAAGCGGCAAAGAGGTCGACCTCATCGTGGAAGGCGAGGACACCGAACTCGACAAGAGCGTGGTCGAGGTCATCGGCGATCCCCTGGTGCACCTTATTCGAAACTCCGTCGACCACGGCATCGAAACGGAAGAGCAGAGGATGGAACGCGGCAAGCCGGCCACGGGCAGCGTGTGGCTTCGCGCCTTCTACAAAGGCAATTCCGTGACCATTGAAGTTGAAGACGACGGCAAGGGCATCGACCCTGAGGCCATGCGCCAGGTAGCCATCCGCAAGGGCATCATCGGCTCGGATGAAGCCCGCGCCCTGGACGACAGGGAGGCCATGGAGCTTATTTTCGCCCCCGGCTTCTCGTCCGCCGAGGTCATCACCGACATCTCCGGCCGGGGCGTGGGCATGGACGTGGTGCGCACCAACATCAAGAATCTCAAAGGCAGCATCAGCATCAACTCCGA
>JAIRTI010000034.1 GCA_031255035.1 Desulfovibrio sp. | reverse complement strand
CCCCCCCCCCCCCCCCCCCCCCCCCCCCCCCCCGCCGGAGGCATTGCCTTTCACAGTTGGCGCATGGGGGGCCGCAAAAAGTTCATAATGAGAATTGCCGCCGGGTCTCATTTTTCCTTGACAGAAGCCCACTGGCTGCCTACCTACAACTGAAATTCCTTCGAGGAGAAACGCATGGCTTATGACATTCGCATGGTAAAGCTCGTCACCGGAGAAACGGCCCTCGGCAAATACGACAAGGCCGGCGGCGCGCTCAATGATCCGGCCGTCCTGCAAACCGTGCCTACCAAGCAGGGCGTCCAGATGATGCTCATGCCCTTCGGCTACCCGTTTGACAACGAGTTTTCCGGCAGCGTTTCGCTGTCGCACGTTATTTATGAATACAAGACCTGTCCTGAAGAGCTGAAAACGAAATACATGGAAGCCTGCTCGAACCTGACCCTTTCCTCGGGCGGCCTGGGCGGCCTGAACCTGAAGGGCAACGGCAACACGGGCCTGATTCGCTGAAGCGGCCCGGCCCCGCTTGCGCACGGTGTTTTTCAGACGCGGCACGGGGCCGTAACGCCCTTTGCCGCGTCTTTTTCCGGCTTTCGAGCGCCCTTCCCGCGCGACGGCCGCCCCTGTCCGTACAGCGATTACGCTTGAAACAGTTCGCTTAGGGCGGGCAAAGCCCGCCTGCTCCTGTTTCGCGGCAAGAATTTGCGGACACATCCTTGCAGAGCGTTTCATGTGTGAAATGCTCCAGCCCTGGGGACGCAACCCGCCACACGCCATGCGCGAACTTCTTCCCCTTCTGCCCAAACCCAGCCGCTACCTCGGCATTGAGGAAGGTTCGGTCCACAAACGACCTCAGGATGTGCGGCTCCATGTCGGCCTGGTCTTTCCCGATATGTACGAAGTCGGCATGTCCTATCTGGGCCAGAAAATTCTGTACGCCATCATCAACCAGCGCGATCACTGGCAGGCGGAACGCGTCTTCACGCCCTGCCGCGACGCCGGACGGGTGCTGACGGAGCATCAGGCGCCGCTGTGCGCCCTCGAATCGGACACGCCCCTGGCGGACCTGGACGTTCTCGGTTTCAGCGTCACCCATGAGCTATGCTATAGCAATATCCTGTATATCCTGGATCTTGCCGGTATCCCCTTGCGGTCGGCGCGGCGGAGAGACACCGGCAGGCCCTGGCCGCTCCTTCTGGCCGGCGGCGGCTGCACGCTCTCCGCCGAACCGCTGGCGCCCTTTGTGGACGCCATGATCCTGGGCGAAGGCGAGGCTGTGTTCCCCGAAGTTCTTGCGGCCGTCGAACGCGCCAAGGACACAAAACTCGGCCGCCTCGAACTGCTGACGCTCTTGAGCCGGATTCCCGGCGTCTATGTCCCCGAATTCTTTGAAGAGGACGACACCGGGAAACTGCGGCCGCTGTATGAGCATCACAGCCGCCCTGTGCGGCGCATCGTCCCGGACATGGACGAGGCCCCGTATCCCGTCGCCCAGCCTATCCCCTTTGGCGCGGTGCACAACCGCCTGGCCCTGGAAATCGCGCGCGGCTGCACCCGAGGCTGCCGCTTCTGCCAGGCCGGAAGCCTGTACCGCCCGGCGCGTGAGCGCAATATCACGCGCCTGCGCCGTATTCTGGACGACTGTCTGAACCGGACGGGATTTGACGACGTTTCCTTTCTCTCTCTCAGTGCCGGCGACTTTTCCGCCTTGAAGGAGCTGTTCCTCGACGCCACCGAGCGCTGCGCGGCCGAACAGGTTTCCGTCTCCCTGCCCTCCCTCAGGGTGGGCTCCATTGACGACGCCGTCATGGAACGCATGGCCGGCATCCGCCGCACCGGGGCCACCCTGGCCCCGGAGGCCGGCAGCCAGCGGCTCAGGAACGTCATCAACAAGGGCATCACGGAAGAAGAGCTTATTCTGCACGTGCGGAAGCTGTTTGAGCACGGCTGGCAACAGGTCAAACTCTATTTCATGATCGGCCTGCCCACGGAGACGGACGACGACTTGCGCGCCATCATCGATCTCTGCCGCAAGGCGCGCGACGCCGCCGGGCCGGGCATCAAGCGTTTGCAGATCACCGCCGCCGTGTCGCCCTTCATCCCCAAACCGCACACGCCGTTCCAATGGGACGCCCAGATATCGCTGGAGGAAATCCGCCGCCGCGTCACCCTGCTTCTGGACGAGGTGAAAAAGGAAAAACGCATCCGTCTGCGCTGGCACGAACCCGACATGACTCTGCTCGAAGGCATTTTCTCCAGGGGAGACAGGCGCTTGGCCGACGTGGTCGAATCCGCCTATCGGAAAGGGGCCATTTTCGCCAGTTGGATGGACGGCTTCAGTCTGGCCCCCTGGCTTGAGGCCATGGACGAGCACAATCTTCGCGCCGAGGACTACACCGGCGCCCGGCCCCATGACGCCCCGCTGCCGTGGGATCACCTGGAAAGCGGCCTTTCCCGCGAGCATTTCCTGCGCGAACGGAAACGGGCCGACCAGGGCAAAATTTCGGACGACTGCCGCTACGGCGCCTGCCGGGAATGCGGAGTCTGCGACAGCAAGGCCGGGCCGTCTTCGCTTGAGCGCCTGCCGGGAACGGCTGACGCCGCGTACCGCAACATTCTCAACCGAGAGCGGCGCGACCAGGAATCGCACAGCGTGACCCTGGATCAGTACGGACGGGTCGTGGTCCGCGACCAGGCGCCGGGGAAGCCGGCCAACGGCAAAAAACCCCTCCCGAAAGGCACGGACCCGCGCTTGGCCGTCAAAGCCGCGCGTCTGCTCTTCACCTACGCCCGCAAAGGCCCGGCCGCCTTTCTCAGCCAACTGGAAATACAGCATATTTTTGACCGGGCTTTGCGCAGGGCGGCCATGCCCTTGAGCTTCAGCCAAGGTTACCACCCCCTGCCGCTGGTGAGCTACGGCCGCGCCCTGCCCGTGGGCGTGGCCAGCGAAAACGAATGGTTCGCCGTTTTCCTTCGCGAAACGCGCCCGCTGCGTGAAAGCCTTGAAGCCCTGAACCTGGCCCTGCCTCTCGGCGTGCGGGTGATGTCCGTTGAAGAACTGCCGTCAAGCGCGAAACCGGCTGACGAAATCCGTGAAAGCTACAGGCTGGAATGGCTCGGCGCTGATGAAGGCCAGGCGGCCTTATGCCGGTCCCTCAAGGAGATCGTCGGGGCTTCGGCCATTCCCTGGGAACGGGAAGGCAAAAAAGGCGTCCGCCTGCTTGACGCGCGGGCCTTCTTCGTTGACATTGAATGTTTGAACTCGGGCGAGGGCGCGCTGCTGCTGGACTGGTCTCAGGAGCACGGCGGCTACGTGTCGCCCCTGGCCCTTTGCCTGCACGCCCTCGCCTTTACCGGACACAGCGCGGACATCACCCGCCTGCGCCTGACCAGAACCGGCCCCCGGCCGGGCTGAAGCGCTTATTTTCAGGAGTCGCTATGCGTTTTCTCACCATACTGATCACAGGATTATTTATGATGACAGCAAGCGTTGCTTCGGCTCTTGCCGAAGCCCCCGCCCAGGAGACAAGCCACGTCACCAAACTCGCCAACGGGCTCACCGTGCTGGTCAAGCCGGACGACCGTTTCCCGCTGGTTTCGCTTCGCCTCTATGTACACGCTGGTTCCGCCTACGAACGCCCGGAGGAAGCCGGCATCAGCCATATGCTTGAGCACATGGTCTTCAAGGGCACGGAAAAGCGCCCCAAAGGGCAGGTGGCCTCTGATATCGAAGCCACGGGCGGCTATTTGAACGCCGCCACCAGCTTTGACTTCACCTACTACCTGACGGACATGACCAAAGAACATTGGAAGACCGGGCTTGACGTCCTGAAAGACATGGCGTTCCAGCCGTCTCTGGATCCGGCCGAACTGGAGTCGGAAAAGGACGTGGTGGTCGCCGAGCTTAATCGCGGCGAAGACAACCCCGGCCAGCGGCTTTTCCGCATGACGCTTCAGTCCGCCCTCAAGGGAACGCCTTACTACAATCCGATCATCGGCTACGAGAACACCGTCCGCAGCCTCAGCAGCGAGACCATGCGCGCCTATATCGAGCGCCTCTACCAACCGGCCTCCATGCTGTTGCTGATCTGCGGCAACGTCGACCCGGACGAGGCCCTGGCCGAGGCGAAAAGGCAATTCGGCGACCTGAGGAACAATCACGATGTCGTCCCGCCGGCCGCGCTTCGCGAGCCCGCCCCGGCCCCGTTCACCGCGACGGTGGAAAGCGGCCCCTGGAACAAGGTCCACCTGGCTCTGGCCGTGCCGGTTCCGGGCATGAACGACGTTCGCTCGGCCCAGCTTGACGTGCTGGCGCAGATCCTCGGCGGAGACGCCAGTTCCCGCTTTTACCGCCTGTACAAGTACGAAAAGCGGCTGGTGGACAGCATCTCCGTAAGCAACTACAGTTTTGAGCGGCTCGGCTTGATCTATATCCGCGCCGTGCTCGATGCGGAAAAGCTGCCGGAGTTCTGGAAGAACTTTACCAGGGATCTGGCGCGGCTCAACAAGACAGCCTTCAGCAAAGAAGAATTGCAGCGGGCGAAATTGAACATTGAGGACGATATCTTCCGTTCCAAGGAAACCCTGGCCGGCTACGCCTCAAAACTGGGGACCTTCGCCTTTTTCGGCGAAGGCGAGCAAAGCGAGGCCAACTACCTGAACACGGTGAACACCACCGACCCGGCAACGCTGCACGATCTGATCAACCGCCACCTCAGGCCCGACAACTTCAGCCTGGTGGTCCTGCTTCCGAACGAAACGCCCCTGCCCGATAAAAAACACCGGGTCAACGGCCAGACTCCGGAAAGTCATGCCGCGTGGCTTGAACAGGTCTTTCAGGAAACCTGCAAGTCCCGCGCTTCCGCCCGGGAAAGCGCCCCGGCGGCGGACACGGCCGGGGCCGAAGGCCAAACCGAACTTGTGGATCTGGGCCAGGGACGCACCGTGGTCTTCATACCCGATGAAACCCTGCCCTACACCGCCGTCAACATGATCTTCACGGGCGGCGACTCCCTGCTTGCGGAAAAAGATCAGGGGATGGCCGCATTTACGGCTTCCCTGCTCACCAAAGGCACGAAAAAACTCAACGCCGCCATGCTGGAGGAATACCTGTCCGACAGAGCCGCCGCCTTTGGCGCCTCCAGCGGACGGCGGACTTTTTCCATCAGCATGAACGCGCCGGCACGGTTCGCGGACGACATGTTCGCTCTGCTCCGCGACTCGCTGGTTACGCCGGCCATGAAGGAAGAGGAAGCGACCCGCGTGCGCGAAAGCCAGATCGCCGCCATCGTCAGCCGGGAGGATCAACCGACGGGCCTGGCGCTCAGGCGCATGTTCCCCTTCCTGTTCGGCAACCATCCCTACGGCTATTTGCAGCAGGGGGAGAAGGAGCGGGTGGCCGAATTCCGGGCCACGGACGCCAGGGAATTCTGGCAACGGCAAACCCTGCAACCCTGGGTTCTGGCGGTCTGCGGCGTCTTTGATCGCGAGGCCGTCCTTGAGGCGGTTGAAAAGCTGCCCATTCCAGCCGTGGAGGAACAAGCCCCGGACGCCCCGCAATGGCGCACGGACAAAAACCTGGACCTCCGCCTTCCTGGGCGCAACCAGGCGCACTTATTCATGATTTATCCAACCGTAGGGTTCGGCTCCCCCGACGAGCCGGGCCTTGAACTGCTCCAGAACGTCCTGGCCGGGCAAAGCGGCCTGCTGTTCCGCGACCTGCGCGACGCGCAGGGCCTGGGCTACACGGTAACCGCCTTCCCCTGGAAAACGGAAAAGGCCGGGGTCCTGATATTCTACATCGGTACCGAGCCCGACAAAATGCGGCAGGCCGAAGACGGCTTCCGCAAAATCATCGGCGACCTGCAAAGGGATACGCTGCCCGAAGCGGAACTGCTGCGCGGCAAAAACCAGATGACCGGCGACTATTACCGCGACCACCAGAGCCTTGCCTCCCGCAGCGCCGAAGCGGCCGTGCTCACGGTTCTGCACCGGCCCCTCGACACGGCCCGGACCCTGGTCGACAGGGCGCAAAAAGTCAGTCCCGAACAGATCAAGGAACTGGCGCAAAAATATCTGCAACCAGAAAAAGCCTATATACTCAAGGTCTTGCCGTAAGACAGCCCGGCGGCTACGGATCCGGCAATTCTAATTTTGTCGAAGCCAATTTGATCGCATGTGGGCTCTGCCCACAGCGCCAGGGCCGGCCCTGGACCCGGCGAATGGGTGACGGGAGTGTTGCCATGTTGATACGCGCAGCCGGAACCCAAACTGAGGGGGTCCGGGGGAAATCATTTCCCCCGGCGGGGTCCGGGGCAGCGCCCCGGCCG
>JAIRTI010000027.1 GCA_031255035.1 Desulfovibrio sp. | reverse complement strand
ACCGCGTAATAGACACAATTCACTACAAAGACTGCCTATTTCTACATTTCGCATGCGGGCTCCGCCCGCACCCGCCAGGACCTTGCCGGCCCCAGTTCCGTCCCTGGACCCGGCGATTGGGTGGCTGATCGTGGTGCACTGTTGATACGTTCAGCCGAAACCCAACTGAGGGGGTCCGGGGGAAATCATTTCCCCCGGCGGGGTCCGGGGCAGCGCCCCGGCCGCCGGAGGCATTGCATTTCAAAGTTCTCCCGCTCCGGCCCTCCCGTAGAGAATCGGGCAGCAACCAGAGAGAAATGTATCTATGACATCGGGGATCGCGCCGGTATAAATATCAAAAACCCTGGTATGTTTGACCACATGCGTCATTTACAAGGAGAATTATGCGAAGACGTGACTTTCTCAAATTTCAAGCGACTGCCGCGCTGAGTTTCGGCGCCGCTTCACTGGTTGGGTTCCCCTCAGGACTGCTGGCCGCGCCAAATCCTGATATTGTCGTCGTCAAAGCGGGCCCTGCAGCCGCGACCAGAGCGGCGGTTGAGGCTTTGGGAGGAATGTCCGCCTTTGTCAAACGCGGCCAGAAGGTGGTCATCAAGCCCAACATGAGTTTTTCCGCAAGCGTGGACAGCGCCACCAACACGCACCCGGAGGTCGTCCGCGAACTGCTGGTTATGTGTACCGAAGCCGGCGCTTCATCTGTCCGGGTTCTTGATCATGCTTTTCGAAGAGGCTCAACGCCCATGGAAATCTCCGGAATCCTCGACGCCTGCAATTCCGTTGTCAATGGCGTTTGCCATAACCTCGGTGAGAGCAGGTATTTTCGGGAAAGTCCTCTGGAAAACGCCGTAGATATGCATGCCAACGCATTCATGACAGATGTGCTGGAAGCGGATGTGCTTATTGCCGCCCCGGTTGCCAAAAGCCACGGTTCAACAGGCGTCAGCCTGTCACTGAAAGGACAGATGGGGCTGATTCAGGATCGCGCTTCCATGCACTCGCGCTACAGCCTGGATACCTCAATCGTGGACCTTTGCTTCAAGTTGAAGCCGGCGCTGACCGTGATCGACGCAAGCAGGGTACTCAGCACCAACGGCCCCGGCGGGCCGGGCAAGGTTCTCACCCCTGGGGAAGTCATCGCGTCGGCTGATCCGGTGGCCGCCGACGCCATGGCTGTCGCCTCTTATGAATGGTACGGACAAAGAATCCAACCCCGACAAGTTGCGCATATTGCTCAGGCGCATGCGCGCGGACTTGGGAGGATGGACATAGAAAATATGAACGTACAACGGTTGAGCCTTTAAAAGATGAAACGCCCTTTGAGCATCACGGGCTTGAGACTTCGGCGAATCGTTCAGACCGTGTGCCTTGCCCTGTTCTGCCTGTTGCTTGGAACAGCCGAAAGCGGCGGGAGGCTCGGCATACCCCCTGATCTGTTTCTTCGGTTGGATCCGCTCGTGGGCACGGCTGTGCCTCTCGCGGCTCGGGCATTCATCGGGACTCTCGCGCCCGCAATGGCTGTTATTCTCGCAGCGGTCTTCGCCGGGCGTATTTTCTGTGGCTGGATATGCCCCATGGGAACCACCCTGGATGTGGCCGGCAGCCTGATCAAGGCAAGGCGCAAAAATCCGGCGAACGACCCTCTGCCGCGATATGTCAAATATATCGTGCTTGTCGCGGTTCTGGCCTCGGCTCTGCCGGGCGCCAATATCATCTTCTGGGCAAGCCCGATCCCATTGGTGACGCGACTGTACGCTCTTGTACTGTACCCGGTGGCTTCGCTTGGCCTGGATGAGTTTTTCACAGTCGCGGGACCGTTTGGAGCGCACATCGGCTTGAGCGAACTGCAATATTGGACTCCGAGTCCGCGCGCTTACCATACGGCGTGGTTTGTGGCCCTGTTCTGGTTTTTCCTGTTTCTCCTGGAGAGAGTGCGACCGCGATTCTGGTGCAGGTATCTTTGCCCGGCCGGCGCGCTGTTGGCCCTGTTTTCCAGATTCGCGCCCTGGAGACGCCGAGCCGGCGCGTCGTGTAATTCTTGCGGGCAATGCCGTTCACGCTGTCCGTCCGGTATTCTGAGTGAGCCCGCCGCAACCGACTATTCAGAATGTTTAACCTGTCAAGCCTGCGTTACGGTCTGCAAAAGAAAAGCCGTCCGTTTCGGATTTCACTCTCAGCCGGGCGCCATTTCCGGTTCCCCGGCAAATCAGCGTTTCATTCTGTCTCGACGCGCTTTCTGCGGCTCTCTTGCGGCGGGAATAGCGCTTGGGGGCGTGACTCGCTTGGAGGTTACGGGAGCAACGGCGGAAAACAACATGCAGGGAGTTCTTGTCAGGCCTCCAGGCAGCGTGCCTGAAAGCGATTTTCTTGCCAGGTGCGTCCGCTGTGGGGAATGCATGAAAGCCTGCCCGACCGGAGGCCTGCAACCGGCATGGCTTCAGACAGGGGGCTCAGGCATGTTCAGCCCCTTTCTCAATCCGCGTTCGGGGCCATGTTCCGTGGACTGCGCGGCCTGCGGCGCGGTCTGCCCCAGCGGAGCAATCCAGGCTCTTTCCGTGGATAAAAAACGGTGGGCCAAAATCGGCACCGCCGTGGTTGACCGGAAGCGATGCATTGCATGGGCTGAGGATAAACGCTGTTTGGTATGCCAGGAAACATGCCCCTATGCGGCCGTCAGCGTGACGCCGGAAATCGGACATATCGCCCCGGTGCCGGTCGTCAGACCGGAAAGATGTTATGGCTGCGGGTTTTGCGAAAAGCATTGCCCAACCACCCAAGCCTCCATAAGGGTGAACGCCCTGGGAGCTTTGCGGCTGCATACCATGGACTTTGAGACGCCAGCCAGGTCCGCCGGGCTGGAGCTTGATCCAACGCAACACGCAATAGAGCATCCGCAATATGACCAGTCCGGTGCAGGCGCGCCGCCCGGATTTCTTGAGTAGGCCCTCGCCCGAGGGGTGGCAGCAATTCTCATTTTGATGAAGCCAATTTGATCGCATGTGGGCTCTGCCCACACCCGCCAGGGCCTGGCCGGCCCCAGCTTCGTACCTGAACCCGGCGATTGGGTGGCTGATCGTTGTGCCTTGTTGATACGTTCAGTTGGAATCCAAACTGAGGGGGTCCGGGGGAAATCATTTCCCCCGGCGGGGATTCCAAAGGGGCAGCGCCCCTTTGGCCGCCGGAGGCATTGTATTTCAAAGTTAATCCGCTCTGGAGAGGGAATCAGGATGGAGCGTCCGCGCCGCCTTTGGCCAGGCAGCAGACGCCCAGGAGGATGAGGACGCCGCCGATGAGTTTGGGGGCGTTCAGCGGCTCGTTGAAGAGCCAGACGGAAAAAAGCGTCACGCTGACCAGTTCCAGGTGCGAAGCCGCGAAGGACGGGCCGACCGGAGCGTGCCGCAGCAGCGTCATCCAGCACACGAAAGCCCCCAGATACCCGGCCAGGGCCGCGTACAGCCATGGCGTGGAGGCGATGTCCAGAATCCAGACGACATCGAACGACGGTTCGCCCACGGCCAGCGCCGTGTATTTGGTGCTGATCTGGGTCAGGGTTTCAAAAGTCATGAGGGCCAGGAAGCCCAGGATATAAAAGCGCTTCATCCGCCAATCCCCACAACCGCCACGCCCAGGGTGATCAGCAAAATCCCGGCCACCCGCCAGGAGTTGAGGCGTTCCCCGAACGCCAGCCGGCCCGCCAGCATGACGGCCACGATGTTGATCGAGCCGAGCATGATGGCCACGGACAGCGGCACGTACGCCAGAAAGGCGAGCCAGACGAAAAACTCGAGGACGTAGCACAGGATGCCCAGCCAGATGAAGGGCCGGGAAAACATGTGCTTCCAGTGCTGTACGGGGTTCAGCCCAATGCCCTGCATGGCGGCGGCTTTGAAGGACATCTGCCCGCCGGCGTCCACAAGCATGTTCAAGAGCCAGAGGAAAAAGGCGATTCCGCTCATGCGCGATCCATGCGCAAGCCCGGCCGGACTCAGACCCCGGCCGGGCTTGCCGCTTTATCCGGTAACCCGCGCGAGTATTTCATCAAGCAGGCGCATGGCCAAGTCGATTTCCTCCCGGCTGATATGCAGCGAGGGCGCGAAGGTAATCACGTTCTTGTAATAGCCGCCCACATCGAGCACCAGGCCGTGGTTGCTGCCGTTCACCTTGAGATCGCCCTTCATGCCTTCGTCCACGATACGGTCCATCAGGGCCTTGTCCGGCGTGAAGCCGTCCGGGGCGCAAATCTCGGCGCGCAGAGCCAGGCCCAGGCCGTCGACGTCGCCGATGACCGGGTAGCGGGATTTCAATTCACGCAGACCCTCAAGAAAGTAGGCGCCCTTTTCCCGGACCATGTTCTCGTAATCCGTTTCCTCGATCATACGCAGGGTTTCAAGGGCCACGGCCGTGCCCAGCGGGTTCGAGGCAAAGGTGGAGTGCGTGGAGCCGCAGGGGAAGATGTCCGGATTGATCAAGGCCTCTTTGGCCCAGATGCCCGCCAGGGGGTTCAGCCCGTTCGTCATGGCTTTGCCGAAAATGACCACGTCGGGGGCGACGCCGAAGTTTTCCATGCCCCAGAGTTTGCCGGTGCGGTAAAAGCCCATCTGGATTTCATCATCCACAAGCAGAATGCCGTACTCGTCGAGAATGGCCTTGAGGCGCTTATAGTAGCCTTGAGGCGGCGCCACGTAGCCGCCGGTGCCCTGGATGCTTTCCACGTAAAACGCGGCATATTCGGCCTCTTTGGCCTTGGCGTCCCACACGCCGTAGTATTCGGTTTCAAAGAGCCGGGCGAATTGTTCAATACAATACATTTCGCAGGTATCGCGCCGTTTTTTATACGGGCAGCGGAAGCAGTAGGGGAAGGGAATGAACTGGGCCCTGTCAAAATGCCCGTAACGGCGACGGTAGCGGTAGGAAGACGTGATGGCCGAAGCGCCGAGGGTGCGCCCGTGGTAGCCGCCCTCGAAGGCGAACATCAGGCCCTTTCCCCGCGAAGCGTTGCGCACCAGTTTAAGCGAATCCTCAACCGACTGCGAGCCGCCGACGTTGAAATGCACCCTGCCCTTCCGGTTCCAGCGCTTTTCCATGCCCAGACACAGGCGCTTGGCCAGCTCGACCTTGTCCACGTGAAGATACTGCGAAGCCAGTTGAGGCAGGGAATCAATCTGCCGCTTCAGGGCCGCGTTCAGGCGTTCGTTGGCGTAGCCGAAATTGACGGCCGAGTACCACATCTGCAAGTCCAGATACGGCGTTCCCCCGGCGTCGTATACGTATGAGCCCGAACACGCCGTGAAGAATTTCGGAGGGTCCAGATAGTGCACGGTATCGCCGTAAGAACAATAGCGGGCCTCGTCCGCCAGAAGCTGGGCTTCGTCAAAAACCGCCTTGTTCACATTTTCCTCCAGTCCTGGTCAGGGATAAAAAGTGTCGCGCCGGTTGACGCATTGACTCTCGCCCGCCGCCGGGGAATACGCTCATCCCCTCAAGCCCAGGACTCGAACAGGGCCCGGACCTCGCGAAAGTCCGTATAGGCTTGATGCGGCAGCGTTTTGTCCGAACAAAAATCAAGCAGCGTCCTGCGCTTTTTGGCGAGCACGAACTCGGCCCGTTCCGCGAAGCAGAAGTCTGACCGGCCGTCGCCGATCAAAAGGAGTCTGCCGTCTTCTTTCCGGGCCGCCCGGCACTTGCAGACCCCGGAACCGCACTCGGGAGCGCCGTGGGGAAAATCCAGGGCATAGCGGTTCTCCGGCAAAAAAACAAGCCGGTTCGCGGTAACCGGCAGGCAAAGCCCGTGGCGGGACAGTATCCGGGTTATGGCATAATCAAGGCCGTCACTCAAAACGCTTATCCCGATGCCCATGTCTTGGCACCAGCCGACGAACGACGGGAAATCCCCGTCCACGGGAACGGTATCCAGGTAGGCATCAAGTTCGGCGGGCGCCACGTCCAAAAGCGCCACCTGCCTCTCCATGCACTGACGGGAATTGATATCGCCCCGCACCCACGCCGCTTCAACGGCCTCCCATTCCGGAGCGGCGAATCGCGTCAGAAGCGCGTCCGTGACGTCAAACGGGGTTATCGTACCGTCAAAATCGCAGATAACCGACCAGCCGCCGGGAAAATCACGCGGCCGGGCTTCGGCTTGCAAAAGGCTTTCCGGCCTGGCGTTCAACCGCTGGTCGTCGGTATCGGGGCCTGTTTCAGTGTACGCAACGAGCATTCCTTCAGCCTACATCTTTCGTATCGATTTATCAAAGTTTTTCGTCAAATCCATAGCAATTCTAATTATGAGCCTTTTTGCGGCCCCTCATTCGCCAACTGTGAAAGGCAATGCCTCCGGCGGCCGGGGCGCTGCCCCGGACCCCCTCAGTTTGGGTTCCGGCTGCGCGTATCAACAGGGCAACACTCCCGTCACCCATTCGCCGGGTCCAGGACGGAACTGGGGCCGGCCAGGCCCTGGCGGGTGTGGGCGGAGCCCACATGCGATCAAATTGGCTTCAACAAAATGAGAATTGCTGGCGTCGTTGCCGCGCCTGCGTTCCCTGTCAGCCGCGCAAGGCTTTGGGTTTATGGGCGACAAAGGCCTGGACGGTGTTGCGCAAAAGCATGGCAATGGTCATGGGGCCGACGCCGCCGGGAACCGGGCTGACGGCCCCGGCTTTTTGGCTTACCGAAGCGAACTCGGCGTCGCCTTTCAGTCCCTGCTCCGTGACGCTGATGCCCACGTCAATGACCACGGCCCCGTCCTTGACCATGCTGCCTTTGACGAACTCCGGCTTGCCCAGGGCCAGAAAGAGAAAGTCGGCTTCCCGGCAGAGGCCGGCGATGTTCCCGCTGGCGGAATGGCAGAGGGTGACCGTGGCGTTGGCGTGTTTGTCCTTGGCGCCGAGCATGAGCGCCAGAGGTTTGCCGACGATGTTGCTGCGCCCCACAATAACCGCGCGTTTCCCGTAAGGGGACAGGTCATAACGGCGCAGCAGTTCCATGACTCCGGCCGGCGTACACGGCCGCAAGCCCGGCAGACCGAGCACGAGCCTGCCCATGTTCACCGGATGAAAACCGTCCACGTCCTT
>JAIRTI010000017.1 GCA_031255035.1 Desulfovibrio sp. | reverse complement strand
ACCGGCCCGGCTGAACTGGCCGAAGCTTACGGAACGCCGCTTTACGTCTATAATGAGGATATCCTGCGCGCCCGCTGCCGTGAAATGAAAAACCTGGCCCCGGCGCAGGGGCTTACGGTCTGTTATTCCACCAAAGCCAACGGCAACCCGCATCTGTTGAGGATCATCCGCGAGGAAGGCCTGATTGCCGACGCCATGAGCCCCGGCGAACTGGCCGTCCTGCACAAGGCCGGTTTCACCAGAGAGGCCATCAATTACGTCAGCAACAATATTTCCGGGGAGGAACTCCAACTGGCGGCCGCCGAAAGCGCGTTGGTCAGCGTTGATTCCCTCGACCAACTCGAAGATTTCGGGCGGCTGCGCCCCGGCGGCCGGGTCATGGTGCGCGTCAACCCCGGCATCGGCGCCGGGCACCACGCCAAGGTGGTGACCGCCGGCAAGGAAACCAAGTTCGGCGTCAATCCGGAACTGTTCGACGAGATGCTGGCCGTTATCGCCCGGCACAACCTCGTCCTGGCGGGCCTCAACCAGCACGTGGGCTCACTGTTCATGGACGCTTCGTCCTTCATGGCCGCGGCCGGATGGCTGCTTGAGACGGCCGGACGCTTCCGGGGCCTTGAGGTCATTGATTTCGGCGGCGGCTTCGGCATTCCCTACCGCAAATACGACGGCGAAAAGCGCCTCGACCTGACGGAACTCGGCCACGCGCTGTCGCGGCTTCTTGCCGACTACCGGAAGGAAAGCGGCTTTGCCGGCCGCTTTGTCATCGAGCCCGGCCGTTACATTGCGGCCGAGTGCGGCATCCTGCTCGGCGCGGTCAACGCGGTGAAAAACAACGGCCCTACGCGCTACGCGGGCACGAACCTCGGTTTCTCCATCCTGGCCCGGCCCATGATGTACGGCTCCTTCCACGACGTTGAGGTATATCCGGGCGATGACGCGCCCAGGGAAGCCATGGTCCAGACCATCGTGGGCAACATCTGCGAAAGCGGCGACATTCTGGCCAAGGATCGCGAACTGCCCGAGATCGCCCGTGGAGACATTCTCGGCATTCTCGACGCCGGCGCTTACGGCCTTGCCATGAGTTCAAACTACAATCAGCGCATGCGTCCCGCCGAAATCCTGATCCGGAGCGACGGCGCGCCAAAGCTGATCCGCCGCCGCGACACCATTGAAGACCTTTTGGCGGTCTTTCCGGAGTAAGCCGTGTTGGACACCCCCGTTTCCGCGCCCCCGATCATCGAACTGCGCGGCGTCGCCAAATATTACGGATCAACGGCGGCTCTGCATAATATCAATCTGTCCATTGCCAACGGCGAGTTTCTGACGCTGCTGGGGCCGTCCGGCTGCGGCAAGACCACCATTCTTCGGCTGATTTCCGGCTTTGAGAGCCCGAGCAGGGGCGAACTGCTGCTCAACGGCGAAGACATCACCGATGCCGCGCCCGAGCGCCGCCAGGTGAACACCGTGTTCCAGAACTATGCGTTGTTCCCGCACATGTCGGTCTGGGACAATGTGGCCTTCGGCCTGAAAATGCAGCGCCGTTCGCGCGCCGAAATCAGCGACCGCGTCAGCGAAGTGCTGCGCCGCGTGCATATGGAAGCCCTGGCCGACCGCAAGCCCCGGCAGCTTTCCGGCGGCCAGCAGCAGCGGGTGGCCATTGCCAGGGCCATTGTGAACAACCCCCTGCTGCTGTTGCTGGACGAACCCTTCAGCGCCCTCGATTTCAAGCTGCGCAAACAGATGCAGCTCGAAATCAAGCACTTGCAGCGCCAGATCGGCATCACCTTTGTGTTCGTCACCCATGATCAGGAAGAGGCCTTTGCCATGTCCGACCGGGTGGCGGTCATGAACGAAGGCGAAATCCGGCAGATCGGCTCCTCTCAGGAGATCTACGAGGAACCTGAAAATCTTTTCGTGGCCCATTTTGTGGGCGAGATCAACGTGCTTGAAGCCACCATCACCAGCCGCCTTGACGACGGCGCCTACACGGCCAATGTCGAGGGCAAGGACTTCAAGCTGCGCAGCAAACGCGAGTTTGAAGCCGGCGAAGACGTCAAGGTGCTGCTCCGGCCCGAAGACCTCATCGTGTACCTGGAAAACGAGCATCCCTTCACCGGCCAGTTCTTCCTGGGCCGCATCGACGAGGCCATTTATAAAGGGGCCACGGTCGACATCCTCCTGACTCTGGACAGCGGCAGAAAGTTGCAGGCGGCGGAATTTTTTAACGAAGACGATGTGGATATCAGTTACAGCCCCGGCGATCGGGTCGCGCTTTCCTGGGTCGAGGGCTGGGAAGTGGTTCTTGATTCGGAGGGTGAATAATGCCCCGCCTGCCCGGCGGCGGCGGCTCGGCTTTCCGGGCCTTCGGCATCTCGGTCACCTGGTTCTGGCTCGGCGCTTTCGCCCTGCTCCCCTCCCTGGCCTTGCTGCTCGTTTCCGTGCTGGACCGGGGCGAGCTCGACTTTTTCATTCCGGCGCTCACCCTCGGCAATTACCGGGAACTGCTCGGCCCGGTGTTTCTCCGGGTGCTGTGGGATTCCGTGCGTCTGGCCTTTTTCAGCACCCTGGTCTGCCTGCTGGCGGGCTATCCCTTTGCCTACCATATTGCCAGGGCCAGGCCCAAATGGCGTCCCTGGCTGCTGCTGCTGGTCATCATCCCCTTCTGGACCAATTCCCTGATCCGCACCTACGCCCTTATTCTGATTATCGGCGCCCAGGGCATGGTGAACCGCCTGCTCATGGCCCTGGGCCTCATTGATGCGCCCCTGGTTATTATGTACACGGATTTCGCCGTTTTTGTCGGGCTGACCTACACCCTGCTCCCGTTCATGGTGCTGCCACTGTACGCGTCCATTGAAAAACTGGACACCAACCTCCTTGACGCGGCCCGCGACCTCGGTGCCGGGTCGCTGCGAGCCTTCTGGCACATCACCCTGCCCCTGACTCTGCCCGGCATTGTGGCCGGCTGCATGCTGGTCTTTCTGCCCTCGCTCGGGATTTTTTACGTGCCGGAAATTTTGGGCGGGGCCAAAAACATGCTGCTCGGCACCTTCATCAAAAACCAGTTTCTCGTTGCCAACAACTGGCCCCTGGGCGCGGCGGCCAGCGCCGTGCTAACCCTGGCGCTGATACTGATGGCCGGGCTGTACCGGCTGAGTTCCCTGCGCGTTGCCGGGCGAGAGAAGAAAGGGCTGCTCGGCGGGAACGGCGACGGCAAAAACCCGCGCCGCGAGGCGGCGAACCTGCCGGAGGCGGCGCTGAGATGATGCGAAGCCTCAAACGCGCGTATATGGGGCTGGTGTATGCCTTTTTTTATCTGCCGCTCTTCGTGGTTTTTGTGTATTCGTTCAACAGCGGCAAATACACGACCAACTGGGGAGGCTTCTCCACCCGCTGGTACGAAAGTCTGGTCAGCAATTCGGCGCTTCTGGACGCGGCCCTGAATTCCTTGATGGTGGCCGTGTGCGCCGCCTCGCTCGCGACCTTTCTGGGCACGCTCACGGCTCTGTCCGTCAAGCGCTACCACTTTCCGGGGCGGCGCGTCATGTACGGCGGCATTTTTCTGCTGACCGTCTCGCCGGACATCGTCATGGGCATATCGCTCCTGGTCATGTTCATCGCCCTGAAAATGGAGCTGGGCTTTGTGACGATTCTGCTCGCCCACACGACCTTGTGCGCGCCGTTCGTGGCCGTCACCGTCCTGGCCCGTCTGGAGGAGTTTGACGAACACCTTATCGAGGCGGCACGCGACCTCGGCGCTTCCGAGGCGGCGGCCTTCCGCCACGTTTTGCTGCCCCTGGCCTTTCCGGCCATCGCCGCCGGCTGGCTGCTCAGTTTCACTCTTTCCATGGACGATGTTCTCATCAGTACCTTTACCACCGGGCCTTCCTTTGAGGTGCTGCCGGTGAAAATTTATTCCATGGTCAAGCTCGGGGTGAAGCCCGACGTGAACGCCCTGTCGGCGATCATGTTCCTGTTCACCCTGTTTTTTGTCCTCTTGGCGCAAGCCGTAAGCCAGATAAGGAGAAAACAGTGAAAAAAAGACTCGCCCTTCTCGTCAGCGTGATCGCCCTGACTGTATGCCTTGCCGTGCCCGCCCCAGCCGCGGACAAAGGTCAGGTCATCGTCTACAACTGGTCCGAGTACATACCCCAGGACGTGCTTGACGCCTTTACCAGGGAAACCGGCATCAAGGTGGTGTATTCCACCTTTGAGTCCAACGAGGCCATGTACGCCAAAGTCAAGCTCCTGCGCGGCAAAAGCTACGACGTGGTCGTGCCCTCGGGCTATTTCGTGGATATGATGCGCCGCGACAAGCTCATCCGCGAACTCGACCACAGCAAGCTGCCCAATCTCAAGAACCTGGACAAAAAGCTCATGGATCAGGAGTATGATCCGGGCAACAAGTACAGCGTCCCGTACATGTGGGGGGCCGTGGGCCTGGCCTACAACACCAAATACGTGCCCAAAGGCACGCTGACCCGCTGGAACCACCTGCTTCGCCCCGAATACAAGGGCAAAATCATCCTGACGGACGACCTGCGCGACGCCTTCGGCATCGCCCTTCGGGCCAGAGGCCATTCCATCAACAGCCGGGACGCCGGAGAAATCGGCGAAGCGTATGAATTTCTGGCCCAGTTGAAAAACTCGGTCCGCGTCTTTGACGTGACGGCCATCAAACAGGCCCTGATCAGCGAGGAAGTCTGGATGGGGCCGATCTGGAACGGCGACTACCTTGTGGCGCTTGAGGAAAACGACAAACTGGCCTACGTGTTTCCCGAAGAGGGGGCGGTTCTGTGGACGGACAGCTTCACCATCCCCTCGGGCGCGGAAAACGTGGAAAACGCCTATGTCTTCATCAATTACATGCTCCGCCCGGATGTGGCGGCCCGCTGCGTCGAGGAATACAAATACTCCACCCCCAACCTGCCCGCCCTGGACCTTCTGCCGGAAGACCTGCGCAAAAACCCCATTCTGGTCCCCGGCCCGGCCGAATTGCGGAACGCCGAATTCATCACCAGCGTCGGCGACAGCCTGGCCGAGTATGAAAAGTATTGGGAAAAGCTGAAGACGCTGCAATAAACCGACGCTTCCCGCCCGGTCCCCGGACGCTTTCGCGGACCGGGCGGGAAGACCGCCTGGAATGTTGCCCCGGCTTGGGGAACCTGACATCTTTTGGACGCTGACGGGCCGGGATGGCCCGAAGCCTGCCGGAGCGCCCCATGGCCGACGCCGATTCGTCAGACTATTTTTTACAAAGCTATGATTTTCCTCTGCCGGAAAGACTGATCGCCCAACACCCGCCACCTGAACGCGGCGCTTCGCGCCTGATGGTCCTGGACAGGCGAACGGGCGCGACGCGCACCGGGATGTTCGGCGATATCCTGCGATTTCTGCCTTCGGACTGTCTGTTGGTAGCCAACAACTCCCGCGTCATACCGGCCAGGGTTGCCGCCCGCCGTTCCAACGGAGGCAAAGCCGAAGTCCTGCTGCTTACGCCGCCGCCCCTGCTTCACCCGGCCGATGGCGGCCCGCTATTCCCCGGTCGGCAACAGGCCGAGGCCGAAGCCCTGCTCAAGCCCGCAAAAAAGATGCGTCCGGGCGATATCCTCAGCCTTGCCGACGACCTGGCCGTTGAACTGCTCGCCAGGGGGCCGTATGGACG
>JAIRTI010000266.1 GCA_031255035.1 Desulfovibrio sp. | reverse complement strand
CTCTAGCGGCGTTGAAGCTTCTGCGGCTCGGCCAGCCAGACCAGGGCGATCATGGCCAGGAAGGCCAGGGCGCAGGCGAAATAAATCTCGTTGGCCGAGAGGATGAAGCTCTGTTTGGTGATCTGGCGGGCCAGATGGCCGGCGCTCTGTTCGGCGCTCATGCCGAGGTTTTGCAGGCCGTTCAGGGCATCGAGGGCCACGGGGTTGTAGATGTTGACGTGCTCCGTCAGGTGCGTGTGGTGCAGGGCTTCGCGCCGCTCCCACAGGGTGGTGACCACGGATGCGCCTATGGCCCCGAACAGGGTGCGCACGAAATTGAAGAGCCCGGCCGCGCTTGCCATTTGTTCCGGCTTCAGCGAGGCAAAGGCCAGGGCCGTCAGCGGCGTGAAAAAGAGCGCGTTTGCCAGGCCCTGGGCGAACTGGGGAATCATCACAAAGCGCATGTCCATGTCGGGCGAGAACCAGGTGCGGGTATACATGCACACGGCAAAGGTCAAAAATCCCACCGAAATGAGCGCCCGCAGATCCATCCGGCCCATGTTCTTGCCGATGACCGGCGCCAGCAGGACCGGCAGGACGCCTATGGGGGCGGCCGCCAGCCCGGCCATGGTGGCCGTGTAGCCGTACTGGGTCTGCAAAAGCAGCGGCAGAAGCACCACGGTGCCCAGAAAGAGCATCATGCCCAGGCTGATGCAGATGACGCCGATGCTGAAGTTGCGCGAGGCGAAAAGACGCAGGTTCACCACCGGATCCTTGTCCGTGAGTTCCCAGGCCACAAGAAAGGCGAGGCCGATCGCGGCCGCCACGGCCAGGGTGATTATCTCGGTGGAATTGAACCAGTCCAGTTCCTTGCCCCGGTCCAGCATGATTTGCAAAGCGCCCACGCCCAGAACCAGAAGCCCGAGGCCGACGGCGTCCAGAGGCATCTTCTCCCGCCGGCTTTCCCGCCCGTGCAAAAGGGCGGCCACCATCAGCAGAATCAAAACGCCCACGGGTACGTTGATGAAAAATATCCAGCCCCAGTGATAGTTGTCGCTGATCCAGCCGCCCAGCACCGGCCCGCAGATCGGGGCCACGGAAACGGTCATGGCCCAGAGGGCGATAGCCATGTTCTTTTTTCCGGGCGGGTAGTTGTTGATGAGCAGGCTTTGGGCCAGCGGCAGCATGGGACCGCCCGCCGCTCCCTGGAACACCCTGAACAGCACCAGCGTGCCCAGGGAATCGGCCAGGCCGCACATGAGCGAGGTCGCGGCGAAAAGACCCACGGACCATAAAAAAAGGCGCACTTCGCCGAAGCGCCGGGCCAGCCAGCCGGTGATGGGCAGGGCAATGGCGTTGGCAACGCCGTAAGAGGTGATGATCCAGGTGCCCTGGGTGCTTGACGCCCCCAGGTTCCCGGCAATGGTGGGCACGGCCACGTTGGCGATGGTTGAGTCCAGCACCTGCATGAAGGTGGCCAGAGGCAGGGCCACGGTCAGCAAGGCCAAGGGCAGCCCCGCAAGATGCGGCATCTCGCCGCCGGACGGCGCGCCGGCACGGCTCATCTCAGAGGCCCCCTCCCGCGTCCGCGCCGTCGACAGTGGCGTTGGCGCGGATAATCGACTCGATATCCCGGTCTATGGCCGCAAGGTCCTGGGCCAGCACATCGGTGCTGAAGAGCGGTTCGTCCCGCTCAGAAGGCGCGCGGACCGCTTCCCGCGCTTCCGGCTCGACGCCGACATTTACGCGCACCGTACAGGAAAGGCCGACCAGCAAAGGCGATTTGGCGATTTCTTCCTGGCTGAGAACAATCTTGACCGGCACCCGCTGCACCACCTTGATCCAGTTGCCGGTGGCGTTTTCCGGCGGCAGGAGCGAAAAGCTGCTGCCCGTACCGGCGGCGAAGCCTTCCACCACACCGGCGTAACTGACGGACGACCCGTAAAGGTCCACTCGCACCACGGCTTTTTGCCCCGGCCGCATGCGTTCAAGCTGCACTTCCTTGAAGTTGGCGTCCACCCAGACCTCGTTCAGCGGCACCACCGCCATAAGCGGCGTGGCCGGCGTGACGTACAGGCCCGCCTGGGCGGACCGTTTGGCCACCAGGCCGCGCACCGGGCTGCGGATATCGCAGCGCTTGAGGGCCAGCCAGGCCTCGCGCACCAGATGCGCCTGGCGTCTGACCGGGGGCTGTTCGCGCAAGGGATTATCCTGCAAAAGTAAACGGTTGCGTAACAGGTCGTCCTCAGCGACCTTGAGGGCCAGTTCGGCAATGGCCATATCGTCCCTGGCGTGGCTCAATTCCTCTTCGCTCACGGCCATGGCCGTCCGCCGATCGCGTCTGCGCTCGTAGTCGCCCCTGGCCTTTTCAAGCTCCTTGCGGCGCAGGACGGCCAGAGAAGCCAGGCGCCGCGATTCCGCCATCAGGCTGGCCGTCTGGCGCACGGCGTCGGCCAGGGAGGACCGGGCGCGGCCAAGGGCGAGTTCGGCATCGGTTTTGTCAAGGCGCACAAGAAGCTGCCCGGCCTCGACCAGGTCGTTGTCATCAACGTGGATGGCTTCGATATTGCCCGTCACCTGTGGCGAAACGCGCACAAGGTTGCCGGCCACATAGGCGTTGTCCGTGCTTTCCTCAAAGCGCAGCACCAGTTGCCACCAGGCCCCCCAGCCCAGACCCGCCAGAAGGAACAGGACGGCCAGGGCGGTCAGAAGCCGCGAACGCCCGGCGCCGGCTGACCCGGGTCTGGGCCCGGCCTTTTGCGCCGCAATCGGCTTATCGTCGGTTGCGCTCATATCAAATTCTCCCTCAGATTATTCTTGATGGTCCCAAGCACGCGCAGGCACGCGGCATGCTCGTCGGCGGCAACCCCTTCCAGCACCCGGACCATGGCGCTGTTGACCTCGGCCAGGGCTTGGGTTTTGACGGCCTCGGCCGCCGGGGCGGCGCAGAGAATGTTGCGCCGGGCGTCGGCCGGATCTTTGTCGCGCCGGACAAAACCTTTGCGCTCCATGGTGTTCAGCACCCGGCTCAAACTTGATTTATCAACGCACAGGTGGCGCGCCAGTTCGTCCTGGGTAACGCTTTGCCGGTTCCAGATCTGCGCCAGCACGCCCCATTGCTCGGCGGTCAGATCAATGCCGGCGGCCATAAAGCGCCGGCGCAGAAAGAGCCCCATCAGCCTGTTGGCCGTGATGGTCATGAATCCCAAAGAGTTCTCGACATTATAAAATTTGTTGCACATGCAATATTTGTATATACAATTAAAAAAACCGTCAAGCTTTCGTCCGCAAGAACAGCAATTTTCATTATCAGCCTTTTTGCGGACTCCCCTTCGCCAACGGTGAAAGGCAATGCCTCCGGCGGCCGGGGCGCTGCCCGGGTGTTGCCCACACGCCACGAACAAAATATCAGTGTCTGCCGTGTAACCCTTAACCTTTGACATACCAATCGCCGGGTCCAGGAACGGAACCGGGCCGGGCGCCGGCGCTGTGGGCGGCGCCCGCATGCAAACCGGCCGGCTTCATCAAAATGAGAATTGCTGTTCCAACATTGACAGCGCGGGCACCAAGGCTGTACCTCTGGTCGACATCCTTTC
>JAIRTI010000227.1 GCA_031255035.1 Desulfovibrio sp. | reverse complement strand
CAAGATGGGGCAGGCAGGACGCCTTGCTCCAGTAATCGGCGGCCGAGGCGAAAGCGTGCAGCGGCGCGGTATAGGCGTTGTCAAAGGCGGCGAAGGTGCGCATGTCGTCCAACCCGTCCAGGGGATACAGGTCGGGATACAGAAGATGCTTGGCGCGTATCTTCCGGCGCAGGGTGCGCATGAAATAGCGCCTGTAGACGGCATTGGCCGGCCGGTCCAGCGCCCGCGCCGCGCCGGTCAGGTCGCAGGGCACGGAAAAGACGGCGGCCCCGGCCACTTGCGGAGGAACCCGTTCCGGCTCTTCGCCCAGATATTTTAGCGTCTGGTTGCCGCCCATGCTGAAGCCGACGAGCAGAATCCGCCTATAGCCCTCGGACACGCAGAAATCGACCACGCAATGCAGATCCTCCGTCTGTCCGCTATGGTACATGCCGGGCGTGCCGTTGATCTCCCCTCCGCAGGTCCGGAAATTTCTGGACAGGCAATCCCAGCCAAGGGCCTGGAACGCCAGGCACATGCCCCGCATGTATTTCCGCCGGGAATTGCCTTCAAGCCCGTGGGAGAGCACGACAACGGTCTTGTCAGGGTTGTGCGCGGCGCGCAGCCTGTCCGCGAGGATAAAGTCCCCGTCGGGCGTGGCGAGACGGAAGCGCTCAAAGGGCGGAACCGGCACCGTGCGGAAAAGCGAGGAAAAAATGGTCTGGACCTGCCCGCCGGGCAGCCAGAGGGGGGCGCGGTACGGCGATGTTTCAAGGTACGGCATGAAGCTACAGTTCCCCCGCGTAATCGGAATCCAGCAAAGAGAACACCGCGGCCGCGCCCGGCGCAAGCGCCCCGAGACGCGGCAGGCCCAGAGCATAGGCGCCGTTGAGGCTGGCCATGCGCAGCGCGGCACGCGGGGAAAGGCCGTAGACGTTCACGGCGGCCGCCATTTCCGCCTGCATATTGAGGTCGTTGTTGGAGGTCAGGCCGTCCGTGCCCAGGCAGAGCAGCACGCCCGCCTCGGCCATGGCCCCGGCCGGCGCCGTGCCCACGCCGATATAGACGTTGCTGCGCGGACAAAGACAGACGTTGACCCCGTTCAGGGCCAGCCGCTCGATATCCTCCGGGGAACAATGAACGCAATGCACGGCAAGCGTATACGGGCACAAGAGATGCAGTTCGGCGGCATAGCGCACCGGCCCGAAACCCGGCGCTTTCCAGTCGGCCGGAAGCACGGCTTCGTTGAAAATATCAAACAGAGCCCCCCTGCCGTCCCGCAGACATTGATCCTCGTCTTCGGATTCGGCCAGATGCAGACTGAACACCCTCCCCCGCTCCCAACTCCAGTAGGACGCCGTCCGCAGCGTTTCCGGGCCCGTGCTGTACAGCGCGTGCCCGGCGATGGAACTGTCGGCCCGGCGTCTGCCGGTCATAAGAGACGCCACTCGCGGCATAAAGGGTACGCCTGACGCCGTCGCGGGCGCTTCCCCGGCTTGGTCCGGGCCAAAAGCCGGGCCGTCCGAAAGCCCGCGCTCGATACGGCGATCGCCTTCAAAGCCGAAGCTTTCAAGGAAATGAGTCAACGGATAGGGCGCGCCGCGATCGGCGGCCGCGCTTTCGGCAATGGCGCTCACAAGCGCGGGAAAACGGCTGCCGACATCGCCCACATGGGCGACCCCGGCCGCAAACAGTTGTTCCAGGGCACCGGTAACGGCCAGTTCCAGATCATGGCGGGACGTCGGCTGCTTTATCAGAGGAACAAGGCTGCGAAGCCAGGCGGGAAAGCCCTGGCCTCTTGCGGTTTTTCCCGCCAGATGCGACAATTCAAGATGGCAATGGGCGTTGATGAGGCCTGGGGCGACGCAGACGTCGCCCAGATCGTGAAAACGCAGGCCATTTTTCTTTCCACGGCGGAAAAGCGAGTACGGCTCGACCGATTCGATAATCCCGCTCCGGGCGATGACCACGCCGTCGTCGAGAGCGGTGAGCGGCGCGTCAAGGGCGGAGCGGCTGCGCGCGGGCGCCTCACCGGCCAGGGAGAATATGCGGCGTGCTCGAAAAGCTTCTGGCATGTCGTATTGCTGCGAAATTCAGTAAAGGTTGGGAACCGCCAACTGTGAAAGGCAATGCCTCCGGCAACTGTGAAAGGCAATGCCTCCGGCGGCCGGGGCGCTGCCCCGGACCCCGCCGGGGGAAATGATTTCCCCCGGACCCCCTCAGTTTGGCTTCCGGCTGCGCGTAGCAACAGGGCAACACTTGGGTTCCGGCTGCACATAGCAACAGGGCAACACTCCGGTCACCCAATCGCCGGGTCCAAGGCCGGAACTGGGGCCGGCAAGGCCCTGGCGGGTGTGGGCAGAGCCCACATGCGATCAAATTGGCTTCATCAAAATAAGAATTGCTGGTCGGGAACACGGACCAGTCATGGGCTTGTGCGGACACTATAATCCCTTCCGTTGAATAATCAAACAAATAAACGCCGGACGACATGCCTCTGAAACACTGCCTCATCCATGCCAATTGCCAGGGAGGACAACTGGAGCGCTACCTGCTGGCCTCGCCGGATTTCAGACGCGCGTTCCGCGTCGCCCGGCGGACCAACTATCTGCGTGAAGCCGTCAGTGACGAGGAAATCGGCGGATGCGATCTGTTTTTATACCAGGAACTGGGCGAGCAATGGGGCGATCTGGCTTCAGAGAAACTGCTGAAGCGGCTTTCTCCCTCGGCCGTGGCCGTCAGAATTCCCAATCTCTTTTTTAAAGGCTACTGGCCCTTCTGGACAACGAACAGCCCCTTTGTCGAATTCGGCGATGTCCTCCTTGACCGGCTGCTTGCCGAGGGCGCGCCCAAGACGGCCATCATGCGCATCTACCTGCACACGGATATCCAGGCCTACGTGAACCTTCAGGAAATATTTGAAAAAACCATTGCTTTCGAACGCCGCAAAGAAGAAAATACAGCGATAAAAACTGTTGATTACCTTATCGAGCACTGGAAAAGCCGCCGGCTGTTCCACACGCATAATCATCCGGGACGTGAATTGCTGGCCCTTGTGGCCCAGGACATACTGCGCATGCTCGATCTGCCCGGGCTTCGCCGGGATCACTTGCGGGACGCGGACAACAAGCCAGATGAAGAAGCCTACGCGGTCATGGACCTGCCAATCCATCCGCAGGTCGGCGCCTTTTTCAATCTGCCCTTTGCCGGACCGGAGACGCAATACAACGTCTACGGGCGGCGCATGACCTTTGCCGGGTATATCTCCCGGTATATCGACTGCCGCATGAACGGGCTGGAAAAAGATTTCATCGGCTACCTGCAACTGGTGTGAACCCCTATGATATCCGAACGACATTCCGCGAACGCCGACGCCCCGGACACGGACATCAATTTCACCTTTCACGGCCGTCAATGGACGCTCCGTAGGCCCGCGAATCTGGAATCCCTGTGGGAAGCCATCAGCGACGGGGAATTCGCCGAAGACGAACGCCTGCCCTACTGGGTCGAGCTATGGCCGGCGGCCCTGGCCCTGGCCGAATGGCTGACGGAACGGAGAGAGCGGCTCAAAGGCCGGATATGTCTGGATATGGGCTGCGGGCTGGGCTTTACCGCCCTGACGGCGGCAGCGGCCGGGGCGCGGGTGCTGGCCATGGATTACGAACGCCAGGCGCTTGTCCATTGCCGGCAAAACGCCGCGATCAACGCTATTGCCAGCCCGCTTTTCCTGCTCATGGACTGGCGGCGTCCCGCAATCGCGCCCCGGACCTGCGACTTCATCTGGGCCGCTGACATCCTGTACGAGAAGCGCTTCGCCGCTCCGGTCCTGGACTTTCTCGGCCACGCCCTGGCCCCCGATGGCCGGGCCTGGCTGGCCGACCCCGGACGCAACACCTTCGAACACTTCAGACAGCTTGCCCTTGAGCGGGGCTTCGACCCGCGGCGGCAGCCCCCCCGCCCGGTACGCCCGCCCTACGCGCACAAAAAAACGGTTGACGTCACGATCTGGGAGCTTGGAGCGGATTAACCGCGAAAGGCAATGCCTCCGGCGGCCGGGGCGCTGCCCCGGACCCCGCCGGGGGAAATGATTTCCCCCGGACCCCCTCAGTTTGGGTTCCGGCTGCGCGTATCAACAAGGCACAACGATCAGCCACCCATTCGCCGGGTCCAGGGCCGGCAAGGTCCTGGCGGGTGTGGGCAGAGCCCACATGCGATCAAATTGGCTTCGACAA
>JAIRTI010000268.1 GCA_031255035.1 Desulfovibrio sp. | reverse complement strand
AAGCGCAGGCTGTCTTCCTGTTCATTCATGGCCCCAAGCAGTTTGGCGCGCAGGGCGGCCCATTGGGCCGGGTCAAGCAGGCATTCAAAAACCGAATATTGCACGCGCTGCCCCCAGCTTTGGCACAATTTGGCAATGCGCCTGAGGCGTGTGCGGCCTTCGGGTGAATCTGTTCGCACGTCATAGCTGATAAGAACCATCATAATGGCTCTCCCGATGTTTAACGAATAATAACAGGTGGATAGGCGTCCAGATCGCCGCGAATATGCCTGGCCAGCAGCCGGGCCTGGGCGTGGCAGAAAAGGCCCAGACTCATCTGCTCCTGCAAAAAGTCGTGCATGGCCGTGTCGGCCTTGCGCCGCTGCCAGGCCAGCAACACGGTTTTTCTGGCCGCATCCGACATAAGGACAGCGCCGGATTCTTGCCTGGTAAAGTCCTTGGGGCTCACCTGCCCTTTGTTGATCAGGGTAAGCACCAGCCTGTCGGCCAGATAGGGGCGCAACTCTTCCATAACATCCAGGGCAAGGCTTGCCCTTCCCGGCCGCAAACGGTGCAAAAAGCCCACAGCCGGGTCCAGGCCCACGGCTTCAAGGGCGCTGCGAATATCATGGGCCAGCAGGGTATAGACAAAGGACAGCAGACAGTTCACCGCATCAAGAGGCGGCCGCCTGTTGCGCCCGTTAAAGGCAAAGGCCGGGTCATCAGCGGTGATAAGCGCGTTGAAAACCGAAAAATAGGTCCGCGCGGCCTCGCCTTCTATGCCCCGCGCAACATCCAGGGAAGGCGTCGATTGCAGGCGTTTCAAGGCATCGGAAAGCAGATCGCAGGCCACGTCAATATCCGGGCTGGGCCTGGCTCTGGCCGTGCGGCGAAGAACCGTGCGGCAGTTGTATATTTTGCCAAGGATAAAACTTCTGACCAGGGGCAGGTAAAATTCCTCCCTGTCGCTTGCCGCATACTGGGCCTTGCGCAGCAAAACATTGCCGGAAACAGGTCCGTGCATGGCTGCCAGGAATTTGCCGTTTTCAGTAAGCCAGCTTACGCTCACGCCATTTTCCGCGCAATGGCCCAAAAGAAAGGGGCTGCATGAAACCGGTCCGAAAAGCACCAGACCATCCAGGGTATGGATGGGAATTTTGCCCTTGAGGGCGCCGTCAATACTCACGGCAACGCACTCGCCTTCCTTGGCAAGCCAGGCCTTGGGCGAGGTGATGTACAGAGTGTTCAGCAGGCGTTTCACGGTTCATACATTCCTTCAAGGTATGCGGCCACGTTACGGCTGCAAATTTTTGGCGCGCAAACATCATTCAGGGAGCATTGCTCGCATTTCTTGCCCGCATCCGGGGCGGGAAGGGCGCTTTGCGCAAGCAAATCCCTTACAGCGTCTATTGTTTCCCGCGTTTTTTCGCGCAAGGCATGGTCAAAAAACACCTGCTCGCGCCGCCGGGTTTTGCCGTAAAAGAGCGCGCCTTCCGGCACGGCACTGCCTGTCATTTCCTCCAGACACAGGGCCTGAGCGCACAGTTGCACCCGGTCGGCATCGTTTGTTTTGGAACTCCCGCGTTTATATTCCACAGGAAAAGGAACCCACTGGTCCTCTTTTCGGTGAAATTCCACAACATCGGCTTTGCCGGTAAGCAAAAGCGCGTCCGAGCGCAGCAGCACGCCGGTTTCCGTGCGCAGGCTGCCGCGGCTCTCACGCTGGCCGGAATCGGCCTTTGTGTGCAGCACCCGGCCTTCGGCGGTGAAGAGGTTTTCTTCCCAAGCCTGGTCCAGGTGAATCAGCGCGCACTGCCGGGGGCAATACAAATAGTGCTGCAGGGCGGAAAGAAGAATCAGGCTTTCCGCCCTTTCTTCACTTAACAAGCTGGTCTCACAACAGCAATTCTCATTATGAGCTTTTTGCGGCCCCTCATTCGCCAACTGTGAAAGGCAATGCCTCCGGCGGCCGGGGCGCTGCCCCGGACCCCGCCGGGGGAAATGATTTCCCCCGGACCCCTCAGTTTGGGTTCCGGCTGCGCATATCAACATGGCAACACTCCCGTCACCCATTCGCCGGGTCCAGGGCCGGCAAGGCCCTGGCGGGTGTGGGCAGAGCCCACATGCGATCAAATTGGCTTCGACAAATTATGAATCTTTTTGCGGCCTGGCCCGAATTGGCGATGAAGTTTGCGCCTTACGAAGCCGGGGTTTCGCCGACGGGCAGCGGCCCTTCAAGCGCGAGCAGTTGGCGCGCTCTGTCCAGAAAGGCCGGCAGGTCCTGTTCGCGGTGCGGTGAAAAGCGGATGAGGAGCGCGGCCCGGCGCCGATCCACCACGGTCATGACGCCCAGGTGATCTTCGGCTTCGAGCAGATAGCGGAAGAGATGGATCTTGTCGGGCGGCGCGTAGAGGTACATCCGGCTGGAGCGGCGCGGAGCGGGACGCGGACGGCCTTGCCGCCGCCGCTTTTTTTGGGGTCCTTTGGGGAACTTCAGCGGCAGGTCCGCGAGGTCGATCATGGTCCCCCCTCGTGCGCGGGGCGGACCAGGAGGCCGTCGTCAGTCACGCTTAAGGGCTTGGCCCGCAGCAGTTCGCGGGCCGGAAGCCGTCTTTTTTCGGGGTCGTCGGCCAGAGCGCAGTCCACGTAGTACTCGTTCATTCCCTGTCGCCTTCCTTTTCCGGCGCGGTCTTCAAGGACGACGCGCATCACCGCCGTAGCCAGAAGGGATTCGCTGAAGGCTCGCTTTTTGGCTTGCGCCACGGCGCGGAGCGCGGCGGCGCGTTCTTTCTTCAACTCCGGGGCGATGTGGCCGGGCATGGCGGCGGCGGCTGTGCCCGGTCGCCGGGAATAGGGAAAGACATGGGCGTAGGTCAGAGGAAGGTCCCGGACCAGGGCCAGGCCCTCGTCAAACTCGGCGTCGCTTTCGGCCGGAAAGCCGCTGAGCAGATCCGCGCCAAGGCCGTATACCGGCCAGAGGGCGCGCAGGGCGCTCAGAAAATCCGGGAGCCGTCGCGGGTCATAATGCCCCCTGCCCATGCGGGAGAGCACGGTCGGGCTGCCGCTCTGCAAGGAAATATGCAGGTGCGGGGCGACAAGGCGGCAGTCCGCCAGCACGTCCAGGGCCTTTTCCCCCAACTGGCCGGGTTCGAGAGAGCTGACGCGGAAACGGGCTCTGCCCTTCCACTCGGGCGCAAGGGCTTTGTCCAGGCCGCGCAGCAGATCCCAGAAGTCGCCGCCCGGCTGGCGGTATTGCCGCAGGTTGACGCCGCTGATGACGATTTCCCGGAAGCCGGCGGTCAGCAGGCGTTTCGCTTCAGCGAGGCTGTCGTCAAAAGACCTGGAGCGCGCCGGACCACGCGTGAGGGGCACGACGCAATAACCGCAACGATGCGAGCAGCCGTCCTGGACCTTGAGCACGGCCCGCGAGCGGGCATAGCCGGAAAGGGCGAAGGGCGGATAGGGCGGCTTCTCCGACAGCGGACCGTTCAGGGCTGTTTTGCCGCCCGGAAGGGGGAGGCCCTGTAAAAGCGCTGGTTTGTCATGCTGCGGCACCACCCGGAGCACGCCTGGCAGTTGCGCGATATCGGCGGGCATGATTTCGGCGGCGCACCCGGTGACCAGGATGGCCGCTTCGGGCGCGGCCCGGTGCAGACGGCGCACGGCGGCGCGCATATCGGCCACGGCCCCGGCGGTGACCGCGCAGGAGTTCACGACAATGAGCCCGGCGTCGGCGGGCTTCGCGGCCTCGCGCAGGCCCAGCCGGAGCCAGGCTTCGCGCAGGGCGTGGGACTCGTATTGATTGACCTTGCACCCCAGGGTGGCGAGATAAAACGAGGCCACGGTCATGCTGCCGGAAGGGACAGGCGCGGCCGGCACACGGACGCGCGGATGCCGCCAGGACGGCATCCGTCAGGGCGGCAGAGTTCGGGAATGATTGAAAAAACCGGCATGGGCAACTCGTCCTGGATGATAAGAAAACATTGATTTAGAGCATTTCACACATGAAAGGCTCTGCAAGAATTTGTCCGCAAATTCCTGCCGCGAAACAGGAGCAGGCGGGTCCTGCCCGCCGTGAGCGAACTGTTTCAAGCGTTAATTGCTATAAGGAAGCGCTGTTTTTCGTTCCGGCCAGGCGCTGTCGCTTCAGATGTCGCCGCCGGCCTCGCCCTGCTGGGCCAGCGGATAGGGGTACCCGTACTTTTCGCGAAGCCGCGAATACACCGGATCGGGCACAAGGCCCTTGATGTCGCCGCCCAGTTTGGCCGCGCCCTTGACGATGGTGGAGCTG
>JAIRTI010000124.1 GCA_031255035.1 Desulfovibrio sp. | reverse complement strand
ACCATCTGGATTCCATAGTTGCCCTGAAGCACGCCGCCCTTTTGCATGTCAAACTGCGACTCGGCGTACTCGGAATCCACGACCTCCTTTTCCTTGTCATAGGAGGTGAAGGCCGTGAGCAGCGTGCGGAAGTTGTTGATCGCCGTGACGAATTCCTGAATATTCTCCATCATTTTTTCGGTATCGTTGGAAACCGAGATTTCCGTCTCCCCGACCTTTTTCAGCATGAAGGTCATGCCGGGGACGACTTCGCCGGATTTGAGCGTGTTGCTGGCAACCTCAAGATAGCGGCCGTTGATGCCCACCTCGGCGTTTTCGCCGTGCCGCACATCCCAGTTGGGAGACGAAGGCTGGATATAGGCAAGATCTGTCAGGCTGCCGTCTTCCACCGTGACCCGGTGGACTTTGTCCCGCATCTCCACTTCCAGGTTATAGATCGGCGGGCTGGCGCCGGGGCTCTGAACGATTTTCACCGAGGCCCGGTCACCCAACTGGGATTTCAGGCTGTTGACAAGGTCGTTCAAGGTCGTGTCCTCGGTAATGCTGACCTTGTAGGAGACGTTGTTGGGCGCCTCGCCGTCGGATGAGGTGACCGTGAATTGAAACTCCGTGGCCGGGTCGCCGGCGGACAGTATTTTTTCGTTGGGGCTGGTGAAGTCTCTGGGCGGGGCGCCGACGATCTGCTGCAAGTTGGCGTCCCAGTTGGCCGTGTACTCGCTGTTCACGCGCTCAAGCGTGAAGGTGTATTCGGTATTGCTGTCGTTGTTCGAATCCGACGGAACCAGACTGGCGATGCCCGGCGTTTCGGCGTTGATCGCGTCGACCAGTTGGGAGATGTTCATGCCCGGCGGGATGTCGATAACATGGCGTTTGTCGTCGACCGTGTAAATGAAGGTTTTCGTCTCGCTGGAGGTGTTGATGGAATCGTAGCGTCCGGTGCTGCTGTATTTGTTGATAAGTTCGGCTTTGTTCTCGCTGTCCGCCCAGTTTACCGGGGTCAGGGTGACGTCGAGGCCGTTGAGATTTTGCGTATCCCGGATAACCAGGGTGTTTGACTTGCCCGTGTCCATGCCGCGAAGCTGGAAGGAGATGCCATCCGTGCTCTGGATGAGCTGCGCTCTGACTCCGAGGTTTTTGGAGTCGTTATTGATCAGGTTCACCAGGCCTTCAATGGTTGTGCCCTTGGCGACTTTGACCGTGCGGTACTTGCCTTTGTAGGAGTAAGTTAAAGAGCCGGCATCGTCGGCAATGACCTGGTTTTTTTCATGCAGGCCGGTGTCTTTGGTCCAACTGCCGTATGTCGCGAGTTTTTTGACGTCCACGCTGTAGTTGGAGTTCATCGCGTCGGCGTCGGCCACGGCTGTGGCGTATTTTTCCTCGGAACTGCCGGCCTTCTTGGCGAAAAACGAATTCATGGAATTCATTTTTTTCAGGGATGACTGCAAATTCATCAGTTCGCCGCGCAATTGCTTGAACGCGTCAAGACGGGTCTGCCAGTCCGCCTTCCAGCGCGCGAGCTGGGTGGCTTGGCGGCCTTCAATTTTGGCCAGTTTGCCGATCATGCCGTCAAAGTCATAATCGCTGCCAAGACCGCTGAAACGGATGCTGCCGGATGCGTATTGAACCATAACCTCACTCCCTGGGAAAGAATTGCCTAGAAGCGAATCACCGCGAAAAAGCGCCTTCGCTCCGCAAGGGGCTGTCTGCAAACCCTTGTCCTGAAATGCTTTCTGGCTTTCGCCCCTTCATGAAACAAGCATTTCAAAGGGGAACCGCTCAAGCCTGAGCGGGGCGGGACTCCCTTTCTCTGCTTATAGCAATCTCGGTGCCAATCCGATCGAAGCCCTCCTCTGGGGCGCTCAATGCTCTTCATGGCCTATCGGCACCTGCGAAGAATCCCTTAGGGAAGCGCTGATTTTTCGTTTTGGCGTCGTTGCCGGGGCGTCAACCCCACGTGCCTTCGGAAGATCAGCGGGTGGAAAACCAGGTCAGCAGGCGGCGTCCCTGAGTGATCAGTTCCCCCTGGCGCACGCCAAAGGCAAAGGGCAAGAGAAAAGAGGCCGGAATGCAGATCGCCGTGTACAGCATGCCGGAGATGAAGAAGCGCGGCAAGGAGGCGGCGTCTCCCAGGCCGATGGCTTCCGTGGTGAAACGGGCGGCCAGGGCCAGTCCCGCGCAGACCAGAGGGCATATCATCTGGTGCAGCAGGTTGCGTCCATAGTGAAAGGGGACGTGGCGGGTGGCCGCGTATAAAAACATGTTGACGGCAATAAATTGCGCCAGAAGCATTTTCCAGGCAAGGCCCCGGGCGCCGAGGCCAAGGCCGAACAGATCGCCGGGGGCCATGAACAGCCAGGCCATGACGAGCCCGACGGTCTGGTTGATGAGACTGAGATTCCTGAGCAGCCGGGTTTGCCCGGTGGCGTAATATACGGCCCCGGACAACTGGCCGTAGCCCTGGTGTATCGAGTACAGGGCCATGATCTGCACGGGCAGAAGGGCGCCGACGAACTGTTCGCCGCCGAAAAGACGGAGCACGGCGGCGGCCTCGACCATCACGAAGCAGCACATCCAGGCCGAGACGCTGTAAATCATGGGGGCGTAGCGATCCAGCAGACGGGCCATCTCACGGGCGTCGTTTTTGGCGTGGGCGACGGCCAGTTCCCGCGTCAGCAGTGGAATCATGGCGGTGACAAAGACAAAGCAGGCCACGCCGATGCGTTGCGAAATCGAAAAATAGCCCTGTTCCACGCTGCCGTCAAAATATTGAAGCATCCAGCGTTCGACGGAAATCGCGATAGCCGAGAACAGGGCGGTGACAAAAAGCGGCGCGCTGTATTCCCTGAATTCGCTGACATAGGCCCTGGCCTGCGGCCTGTCTATGGTCAGAGAGAGCCGGCCGGGCCAGTTGCCGCGCATGACCAGGAAAAACCCGAGGGTCATCAGGCCAAGGCACAGGTACTGCTGTAAAAAGAGCACGGGCAGCGTCAGCCAGCCGGCAA
>JAIRTI010000255.1 GCA_031255035.1 Desulfovibrio sp. | reverse complement strand
TTTTCCATGGAGTATTATTCCGTGGGCGGGGGTTTTTTGCAGTGGAAGGGCTATGAGCCCGAGGAACGCGGCCGGCCGGTCCACCCCTATGTAAACATGGCCGAGTTACAGGTGCGTTTGCACGAAAGCGGTCTTGCGCTTGACGAATTGCTGCTGGAGAACGAAACGGCCATCACCGGCGCATCGCCGGCGACCATCGGCCGGGATCTGGACGACCTGCTTGCGCTGATGCTCGACACCGCGCTCAGGGGCTGTTCGGCGCGCGGGGTTCTGCCCGGCCCCATAGGCCTGCCGCGCAAGGCGGCCACCCTGTATGAGCGCGCCCAATGTCTGGAATCCTTCGATCGCAAACTCTGCCTGCTGAACGCCTATGCCTATGGCGCGGCCGAGGAGAACGCGGCCGGGCATACGATCGTGACCGCGCCCACCTGCGGGGCGGCCGGGGTTGTGCCGGCGACGGCCATGTTCATGCGTGAGCAACTGGGCCTTGACGACAAGGCGCTGCGCAAGGGTCTGCTGGCGGCGTCGGCCGTCGGCTTTATCGCCAAACAGAACGCGGGCATTGCCGGGGCTGAGGTTGGCTGCCAGGGCGAGGTGGGCGTGGCGTCATCCATGGCGGCGGCCATGCTGGCCCATGCCAGGGGATACTCGGCCAAGGTGGTGGAGAACGCGGCGGAAATCGCCATGGAGCACCACCTGGGCCTGACCTGCGACCCGGTGGGCGGCTTCGTGCAGATCCCGTGCATCGAGCGCAACGCCGTGGGCGCTGTCAAAGCGTATGACGCGGCCTTGATCGCCTGCAACGAGAATCCCTCGGCCCACATGGTCACCTTTGACGAGGCGCTGCTGGCTATGGCCGAAATCGGGCGGGACATGAGCGCGAAATACAAGGAGACCTCCACGGGCGGCCTGGCTGTAGCGCTGGTGGTGTGCTGACTGCCTGTGGAAGCGCTTCCTTAAATTAGTGTTCCTATTTGCCTTCCATTTTGAGCAGCTTGTCGAGCACGTTCAGTTCCGCCGTGAAATTCAGCGTGTCGTTGCGTAAAAGGCTGACGTGCTCTTCAGCAAAGGCGTTGCGGAGCCGGGTGAGGAGTTCTTCACTGCGCGCCAGGGTTTGCGCCACTTCATTGTGGCTGCCGCCCTGGGCCGAGAGGCGCGCATACTCGTCGGTAACGGTATGGGCGGCTTTGAGGTAGCGGGAGAGAAAACGGTCGCCCGAGGCCACGTCGTTGGGGTCCTCACGCATGCAGGTGATGATCTTGTCCGTGGAAACGGCGATGTTTTTGATGTCCTCCCGCACCCGGCGCGGCAGGGAAGGGGCCTTGTCCAGCAGGCGCATGCCGAGTTCGCGGTAGGCGGCCAGCCGTTTTTCAAGGGAGGCGTCATCGGCGGGTGCCGTGGCGGCGGCCGCCTGAACCGGCTCAAGAGCTTTGATGCGCGTCTGGAAGGCGTCGTTAAGCTCGTCGATCCGGTCCTTGGCCCTGGCCGCGCCCACTGGGCTGAGCCGGGGTCCAAGCCGCTTGAGTTGCCCGGCAAGCCTGGCCGTGGCCCGGCTCAGCCCGGCGGTGTCCTTGCCCAGGCGCGGAGAGAGCGCGAGCAGGCGGCGGCCCTGACGGGCCAGACGCATGGCCGGCGCTTGCAGGCTTTCGGACAGCGCGTTGGCGGCCAGACTTTTTTCAAGGGCGGCGCAGGCTTCTTTGAGCATCTCCCGCTGCATGCTGTCGCCGCGCATGCGGTTGTAAAAGAGCACGGCGGCCCAGCCGCCGCCGGCCAGGGCGAAAAACAGGAAGTAGGGAGGCCGCGCCGGGCTCAACGGCAGAATCTCGTTGAAAAAACCGTACATGGCGATGAGCATGAAGGGCAGCGCCGACCATTCCCAGTCCATCATACCCTGTTTCATGAGCAGGCGGATGGTGAAGGTCAGCGCGCCGCCCCACAGGACGCAGAATTGCCAGGGCATGCCGAAGAGGCTCCAGAGTATGATGAGCGTCAGCCCGGCGCCGCTGGGGATGAGCCAGTCGCCCCGTTTGCCGATGCCCCTGGGCACGAGGCAGATCAGGCCTATGTAGATGGAGAAGGCCAGCGAGGCCGTGCCGGCCGAAAAGGCGTGGGTGAAGTCCGCGCTGGCGCCGATGACCGCGGCCAGGATAAGCGAACAGAAATGCACCAGCAGACGGATGCCCAGACCGAGAAAGGTCTCGACAAAGGCGCGCGCAAAGCCTGAAAGGCCGGTTGAGGGATATTCTTCGCCTGGCAGCATCCGGCTTTACGCGTCCTTGGTTTGGTTGGCGGCTATGGCGTCTTGGCTGGCGGTCATGGCGGTCCGGCCCTCGGCCCCGGCGATGGCCTGGTCGCGTCCGGCGGCGGCAAGGCCGACGAGCCGGGCGCGCATGTCTTCTTCCATGACCTTGAGTTCTTTTTCAGCGGCAACGCGTTTTTGCCGGCCTTCCTCGGCGATCCGCAAGGTCTGCTCAATGGTGGCGACCAGGCGCTTCTGCACTTCGCGCAGGGTGTCAACGTCCACGACGGCGCGCTCGACTTCTCTGGCCGTGTCAACCGTGGCCGATTCAAGCATTTCGGCGTTCTTGCGCAGCAGTTTGTTGGTGGTGTCCGACACGTCCTTTTGCAGGGCGGCCGCGCCTTTCTGACGATACAGCGACAGGGCCAGCACCATCTGCCCCTTCCATATGGGGATCGTCGACAGGATGCTGGTCTGGATTTTTTCGGCCAGGGTCTGGTCGTTATTCTGGATGAGGCGGATCTGCGGCGCGGTCTGCAAGGTAATGGCGCGGGAGAGCCGCAAGTCGTGCAGGCGGCGCTCGAAACGGTTGAGCCGCTCGGCGAAATCGCGGACTTTCTGGGCGTCCATGGAAGCGCCCGACGCTCCGGCCTCTTTCTGAAGGCGGGGCAGTTCGACGCTGCGGGCTTCATCCAGCCGGGCCTCGCCGGCCTCGATATACAGGGTCAGGTTTTCATAAAAGACGCGATTGTGCTCGTAGAGTTGCTCAAGAACCTCAATGTCTTTCAGCAGGCCGACCATGCTTGCGTCCAGTTTGCCGGAAATCGCCTCAACCTGCCCGGCCAGGGTGTTGAAGCGGGCGATGGAGCGCTGCGCCGAATTGAAGAGCGGCCCCACCAGCGGCAGGCGCTCCATAAAGGAGGGGCTCTGGTTCAGGCCGTCGGTGTTGGCGTCCTTGACCTTGACCAGCAGGTCGGTCAGGGTTTCGCCGACGGGCCCGGCGTCGCGGGCGCGCACCCGGCCCAGCAGGTCGTCGGCGAAGCGGGAGATCTCGGTCATGGTCTGGGCCCCGTAGGTCAGGGTCAGAGACGGGTCGTCCAGGTTGATGGAGGCGGCCAGGTCTTTGACCTTGGCCGTATCCGGGGGAAGCATTTTTTCTATGGGGGCCAGGGCGTCGCCGGCCGGGCGCGTGTCTTGTTCGCTCATGATGTCCTGCTGGGTGTTTGCGGTGTCCGGCGGGAAACGCCGGTTCCGTCGCTACAATACAAAATTTTCACTGTGATGGGAATGCGGTTCCGGCATGCCTTGCGGCAATTTTAATTTTGTCGAAGCCAATTTGATCGCATGTGGGCTCTGCCCACACCCGCCAGGACCTTGCCGGCCCTGGACCCGGCGATTGGGTGACTGTAGTTGTGCCCTGTTGCTATGTGCAGCCGGAACTCAAACTGAGGAGTGGTGCCCCTGTTGCTGCGCGTAGTCAGAACCCAAACTGAGGGGGTCCGGGGGAAATGATTTCCCCCGGCGGGGTCCGGGGCAGCGCCCCGGCCGCCGGAGGCATTGCCTTTCA
>JAIRTI010000048.1 GCA_031255035.1 Desulfovibrio sp. | reverse complement strand
GTTGACGGCCATGGCGGTTTTCAGAATAGCGAGGATATTTTTTCGCACTTCGGCGATATCTTCAGCGATCTCTTCGGCTTCAGCATGGGCGGCGCCAGGGGTGGCCGCAACCGGCCCCGCCAGGGCTCGGACCTGCGCTACAACCTCAGCGTTTCCTTCCGTCAGGCCGCCAAAGGCGATGACATCACCATCAGCATCCCCCGCAGCATCACCTGCCCCGAATGCAACGGCGCCCGCGCCGCCGCCGGCACAAGCCCGGAGGCCTGCCGCCAATGCGGCGGCAGCGGCCAGGTGAGCCACAACCAGGGCTTCTTTCAAATCAGTGTTCCCTGCCCGTCGTGTCAGGGCAGGGGCGAAACCATTACCTCGCCCTGTCCGCGCTGCATGGCCCGGGGGGTTATCCAGGAAGTCCGGGAACTTTCGGTCCGCATTCCCGCCGGGGTGGACACGGGCAACCGGCTGCGGGTCCGCGGCGAAGGCGAAGGCGGCCTGAACGGCGGCCCCAACGGCGATCTTTACGTGGTCATCCATGTGGAAGACGACGGGACCTTCACGCGCGAAGGGCAGAACCTGCTTATCACCAAAGAAATTTCCTTCGTCCAGGCCGCGCTTGGGGACAAGATCGCTGTGCCGACGCTTGATGACGACATCACCATGGATGTGCCCAGAGGAACCCAGAGCGGCGAACTGTTCCGCATCCCGGACAAGGGCCTGCCCTATCCCGGCCGCAACGCCGCGGGCGACCTGCTGGTGGAGGTCAAAGTGCGCACCCCCAGCCGCCTGAACGCCCGTCAGGAGGAAATCCTGCGCGAGTTCGCCGAACTCGAAGGCCGGAAGCCTCTGTCCAAAGCCAAAAAGTTCGCTAAAAAAGTCGGCAAGGCCATGGGCATCGACTGAAAAACAATTCGTTCTGAACCGACGCAATCAGGGCGCGCGGACACAATCCGCGCGCCCTGATTGCGTCGAAAAAGGAATCCCCAATGAGCGTTTCCAGCCTGTTGTTGAATTTTTAAAGATAGGGTAAGAAAAAACAAGAAGACTCGGCACATTTAACATGCTGGAATTGCTCTAATTACATGCGGAGCACAGCATTTTCCCTGAGAACTCCCATGCTCCAGAAAACTACTTCGACAGAAATGCCGATAATTGAGCGTATTAACAAAGAACACCCTTTGGTTGTTGATTCTTCAACAATTTTTGAGGGAGACGCCTTGACCGTGCTGCGGCGGTTGGAATCCCAATCAGTTCGTTGCGTCATTACTTCTCCCCCCTATTGGGGACTACGCACTTACGGGATTGATGAACAAATCGGTCTGGAGGAAACCCTTACACAATTTTTGAACAAGCTGGTATCTGTTTTTGCTGAGGTAAAACGCGTCTTAGCGGATGATGGTACACTGTGGCTCAACATAGGGGACGGCTATACAAGTGGAAACCGGGGCTACCGTGCTCCTGATAAAAAAAATCCTGCCCGCGCAATGGGCGTCCGCCCTGATACTCCCGAAGGTTTGAAACCAAAAGACTTGATTGGAGTCCCGTGGCGTTTGGCTTTCGCTCTTCAGGAAGACGGCTGGTATCTTAGAGATGACATTGTTTGGCATAAGCCAAACGCCATGCCGGAAAGCGTCAAAGACCGTCCGGCGCGTTCGCACGAATATATTTTCATGTTTACAAAATCTGAGCAGTATTTTTACGACTGGGAAGCCTCCCGAGAGCCTGCGGATCATGGAGGGCTGAGAAATCGGCGCTCCGTATGGGCCGTCAACACAAAACCGTTTGCGGGCGCTCATTTTGCTACTTTTCCCATAGACCTGATTCGGCCATGTATCCAGGCATCTTCAAAATCAGGAGATTTTGTCCTTGATCCGTTTTTTGGGTCTGGAACTGTCGGCGTTGCGAGCCAAGAAGAAGGCCGTCGATACATAGGGATTGAGCTTAACCCTGAATATATTGTTTTGGCAGCCAGACGGCTCCAGCAAAGCGGCAGTACCCGCGTGAGGATTATTGCCGCATGAGCCGAAAAATTAATTTTGCCGCCCCCAAGTTGCAGGCTGATTTTGCGTTTATTCTGAAAAAATTTCGTGCGATCTATCTTCAAAATGCACTGTTTGAAACCGTCAGAAACATGAAAATTTCTGACATTGATAAACAGCTTGCTCAATATGTTTCGGACAAAGACATGGCGCTCATGGCCCAATACGGCCTACGGGGCGAACTGCTCTTCGCCGTGCCGGTTGTACTTGAGCAAAATCCCTATCTGTTGGGGTATTATCGTTTGCTGATGGGTTACAGCCAGAAAGAATTTTATGGCAATGATAAAGGCTTTGGAACTGGCCCTTTCAAGGGCATGGAAATGAATGGAAAAATCGCTAAAGCTATTGCTGATGATATTCCAGAGCTTTGCGCGGCTTTCTGCGGCGCTGCCTCTGCGCTGCTGCGTGGCATCGAAACGCTCAAGCCAAGCAAGGAACTTCTTGACGATCTTGCACTTTTGACGGTCGGCCCACAACTGCGCGGTGGCGCTAATAACCAGCGTGGAACTGCTGGAATTGTACAGGTCTTTGAGATCATTCGCCAGATAGTGGCCCATGCTGCGGCTGATGTTCGTGAAAATGCTATAGAGATTGTAAGCGCAACGGGGCGTAAGGTCTTAATCGAGTTTGCGCCTGACCCGGACATCATCATCCGTGAAGAAATGTCACCCGGACACTTTCGAAATATTGTTGCGATAGAAATAAAAAGCGGAACGGACGTTTCCAATATTCATAATCGTATAGGGAAGCCGAAAAGAGCCACCAAAAAGCGCGGAAGCGCGGGTATACAGAGTGCTGGACAATCGTCAACGTAAATCGTCTGGATATGGAAAAAGTAAAATCCGAATCCCCATCCACAGACAGGTTTTATTCCCTGGGTATATTAGCCAGTGGTGAGGGGGAAGAGCTTGAAGATTTTCGCCGCAGAATAGTTTCTTTGACATCCATCGCACTCTTATAATAAGTCATATAAATTGAACGAAACTGCCAGTAACGGCATGTACAGAAACGTCGGAAAACAACTATCGGGCACCCCGGGGGAAAAGAACCACGCCGATGGTTCTGAGGAGTATTTTGGCCTCAAGCAGCATGGACAGATGCTTGATGTAGAATAGGTCGTATTCCAGTTTGAGCCGCGAATCTTCCAGCGACGCCCCATAGGGATAGCAGACCTGGGCCCAGCCGGTGATGCCGGGTTTGACCGTGTGGCGGACATCGTAATAGGGAATTTTTTCCGAGAGCTCACGCACGAAGGCCATGCGCTCGGGCCTGGGCCCGATAACGCTCATCTCCCCTTTCAGCACGTTGATCAACTGCGGAAGCTCGTCAATGCGGGTGGTGCGCAATATCCTGCCCACACGCGTGACGCGGGGGTCTTTTTTTTCCGCCCAGCGGGCGCCGTCCCGTTCGGCGTCAAGGCGCATGGACCGGATTTTATACAGCTCAAACTCCTTGCCGTGCAGGCCCACGCGCCGCTGTTTGTACAGCGCCGGTCCCGGAGAATCCAGGCGGACAGCGGCCAGAGCGGCCCCGATTAGCGGCAGGGTCACCGTCAGCAAGGACAGGGAAAAGGCGATGTCAAAGGCGCGCTTCAGGCGGCGCATGCCGCTGTTGACGTTGAGCCTGAAGCCGTCTTCAAGTAAAAGCCAGTCGTCTTCGATAAGGTTGACAGGCACGCGAGCGGCCAGGCGCTCGTACAGGCCCCGCATGTCGCTGACGTTCAATCCGCCGAGCTTGGCGAGGAAAAGCCCGTGGGTGATGTCGGCGTCCAGGTAAAAGAGATCGAGCACGATAACCCGCGTGGGCCTGTGTTTTTCGATCACGCCGAAAATCGTCCCCGCGCTGCCGAGCCAAGGCCCGGCAGCCTGTTCGTCGGCGCCTTCCTCACCCACATAGCCGAGCACCAGGGTCTCGGGAGCGTATTCGCCCAGGACCCGCCGCGCCCTGTCCGCAAGGCCCGCCCCCAGAAAGATGACGCCCTCGGGCTCGGATTCAATCCGACGCCCGAGAACAAAATACAACCGCCGCCACCCGAGGGAAAGGGCCAGGTTGACCGTCATCTGCAACACAAACATCATGCGCGGGAAGCGCCAGTGCTCAAAGGTGTAAAAAACGAAGCCGGCGGCCACGATGCCGACGACAACGGCCACCAGCACGCGCACGGCGCTGTCTTTGAAATCCTCCCGGCCCACATTGTAGCAGTTCATCATGTAAAAAGAGAGCATGAAGATGATGACCGTAAAGGTCGAAGCGCCGGTGTAGTCGGAAAAAATCTCCAGGTAGGGCGGCAGCATAAGCCACGAACTGAAAGCCAGCGCCGTGAGAATGCAGACCAG
>JAIRTI010000214.1 GCA_031255035.1 Desulfovibrio sp. | reverse complement strand
AATACCCCGACGCCAACGCTCTTGTCGCCACCTCCACCGTCATGCTGGACGGGTTTGCGGCCATGCGGCCCCTTCTGCGCGGTAATCAGCGTTTTCTCATCAACTTTACCGAAGAATTTCTCGAAGCCGGACTGCCGGCCATTCTGCCGCCTGAAATCTGCGTTGTGGAGATTCTTGAAACGGTCAACCCCACGCCCGCTGTCATACACGGGCTCATAAACCTGAAGCAGCAAGGCTACATGCTGGCGCTTGACGACTATGCCGGGCAGCCCAACCTGACGCCGTTTCTGCGCATGGTCGACCTTATAAAGATCGATGTCCTGGCCGTCAAACCCTTGATGCTCAAACGCCTGGCCGAGGGGCTTTTAAAACATCTGCCCGCCCGATTGCTGGCAGAAAAGGTTGAAGAACAGCGAATGGCGGCCCTGTGCCGCGCTCTCGGCTTCTCCCTTTTCCAGGGCTTTTTCTTCAGCAAGGCCGAGTTCGCCCCCGGCGCCGCCATACAAAACTCTCAGGTTTCCGTAACCCGCATGCTGACCAGGTCCGCCGATCCGGATATGGATCTTAACGGCATCAAGGAAATGATTTCTTCAGACATCTATCTGACCTACAGACTGCTGAAATATATCAATTCCGTCTTTTTCGGACTGTCCATGCGCGTCTACACGGTGGATCACGCCGTCGCCCTTCTCGGCCTGCAAAAAATCAAGCAATGGCTGACCGCGACATCCATGGCCGGCCTGAATTCATCGCCCATGTCGCAGGAGTTGGCCTTCATGGCCGCCTTTCGAGCCAAATTTCTGCAAATTCTTGCGGATAACCATCCCTCGGCCGCCCAAAACAAAAAGCGGTCTTCGCGCCTCTTCCTCACCGGGCTGTTTTCCATTCTGGAAAGTTTGCTGCAGGTTCCGCTGAAGGAAATACTCAAATCGCTGCCCATGGACGAGCAGGTCAGCCAGGTGCTGACGGAAGGCAAAGGGCCGCTTGCCCCGTGGTACGATCTGATGCTGGCCTATGACAAGGGGAACTGGAACGCCATACGCGCCAACGCTTCCAAGCTGTCCATAAGCGACGAAAGCCTGTCCAAGGCCTCGGCCGAAGCCGCCGGCTGGAGCAAAATGATTTTCGCTTCACTTTAGAGCATTGCACACATGAAACGCTCTGAATCAGTGGTTCCCCGAGTTACTCCGCTCTAAAAGCAAAGGCCGCCCACCATGGACGGCCTTTGCTTCATTTTTGTCGCGCAAGGCGATCAATCGTATTGTACGGAACTGATCTTCATCAGCCTGTTCCAGTTGTGGTGGGCCTCAATATACCTCAGCGAGCCTGTTTTCGCCCGTATGACCATGGAATGCGTCACCGCGCCGTTGCCGCTGTACTGCACCCCCTGCAGGAAGGTGCCCCCGGAAATGCCGGTGGCGGCAAAGAAGACTTCGTCCGTCTTGATCAAGTTCTCGGTTGTGAGCGTATCGCGTATGTCAATGCCGGCGTTCTGCACCGCTTCCTTTTCAACGTAGGACTGCGGGTCCAGCCTGGCGAAAAGCTGACCGCCCATGCCTTTGATGGCGCATGCCGCGAGCACGCCTTCGGGAGTGCCGCCGGTTCCGATCATCATGTCCACTTCGGAGCGGGGATCGACCGCCATGAGCGCGCCGCAGACATCGCCGTCCGTGTGCAGTTGAATGCGGGCGCCTGTTGCCCGGATGCTCTGTATCAGCCGCTGGTGCCGGGGTTTGTCCAGGACGAAGACCACCAGGTCGTCCACATCCTTGCCGAGCGATTTGGCCACTTTTCGCAAGGTTTCAGGCACCGGGGCGTCAAGATCGACCACATTCTGCACGGCGGCCGGCACCACCAGCTTGCGCATGTAAAAACTGGGGCCGGGGCAGTACATGGTGCCCGCCGGCGCCGCGCCGACAACGCATATGGCGTTGGGCCGGCCGTAAGCCAGAAGATTGGTGCCCTCAATCGGGTCAACGGCTATGTCCAGCTCCGGCCCGAGGCCGGCGCCGACTTTTTCGCCGTTGTACAGCATGGGCGCTTCATCTTTTTCGCCTTCGCCGATAATGACCGTGCCGCTGATATTGAGTGAATTGAAGCTCAGGCGCATGGCGTCGACCGCCGCCTTGTCTCCGGCCTCTTTTTCACCGCGCCCGAGCCAACGGGCCGAGGCCAGCGCGGCGGCTTCGGTCACGCGGACAAGGTCCAGGGCAAGGTTGCTGGTAGGCGCTTCTTTTGTGGACGATAAGGTCACTCGTATTACCTCCGACGATGAGTGCGGGATGAGGAATGCGGTAAGGGCTCTCGGCCGCAGCCATTGGCGCGGCCTGAGCGTCCGCTGCAAAGCAAGGCATGGACCTTCGCTCTGTATGGTTCATAATACCCGAGCCTCGTCCGGGCATCAAGAGCCGAAGTGGATATATTTCGATCAATGGCAGCCGGGCGGATATCCGGCCGCCGGAGGCATTGATTCCAAAGTTGCTCTGCTTCATCTCCCGGAAGAATCGCCGCCGTCAACGGCGTTCTTTGCCTTCTTCGGGAAAAGGTATGAGGCAATCACCCCGCCCGCGAGAACGCCGAACACAACAATCAGGCCGGCTTCAGGCGGCATGTGCAGGGTTCCTAAAACGCCCGTCAGCATTTTCGCGCCGATGAAGACCAGAATGATAATGACCGCCGCCTCAAGCCTGCTGAGAAAGCGGTTGGCCGCGGCCAGCAGAAAATACAGGGAGCGCAGGCCGAGGATGGCGAAAATGTTGGAGGTGTAAACAAGAAAGGTCTGCGTACCCAGCGGAAGCGGCTCCCTGAGGCCGGCAAAAATGGCAAAGATCGCCGGAACGCTGTCAAAGGCGAACATCACGTCGGCGATTTCAATGGTGACAAGGCACAGAAAAAGCGGAGTCACGGCCCAGACGCCGTCGCGCCGGACGAAAAAGTCATGGCCGCGCATCTGCGGCGACACCGGGAAAATACGCCGCGTAAGCCGTACCGACCAATGGTTGCTGTAATCCTCTATTTCCTCATCGTCCTGACGGCCGGCCTGCCACATCTTCCATGCCGTCCAAAGCACGAACAGTCCGAAAATGGTCAGGGCCAACTTGCCGAAAAGGGCGATGAACGATGTGCCCAGCACTACAAAAAGCAAGCGCATGATAACCGCGCCGATGATGCCGAAATAGAGCACCCGGTGCTGAAACTCCGGCCGGATGGAAAAAGAGGCAAAAACGGCGATAAAAACAAAAAGGTTGTCAACCGACAGACTTTTCTCAAGAAAATAACCCGTCAAAAAAAGCATGCCCTGATCCCGCCCGTGCGCGAAGCCGACATACAGGGCAAAGGCCAGCGACAGGGCTATCCAGAAAACAGACCACAGGGCCGCGTCGCGCATGGATATGGGCTTGTCGGCCTTGTGCGCGTGCAGGTCAAGCAAAAGCGCGGCAACCACAAGGGCGGCGAAAACGCCGACCTCAAGGATGGAATATTCGCCAATCATATAAATTCCTTGAGAGCGTCGGGGCGTTCATCAATCCAGATCTCTGCCCGCTTCAAAGAGGAAAACCATACTCCGCGAGCAGGCCTTTCAGCTTCTCCAGGTTGGGGGGCGTCAGGGGAACCAGAGGCAGGCGCGTCCCGGCGTCCTCAAAAACGCCCAACAGGCCCAGGGCCGTCTTCACCGGCACGGGGTTGGTCTCGACAAAGCAGGCCCGGCACAGCGGCTGAAGCTTGTAATGGATGGCCCTGGCCTTGGCGACGTCCCCGGCGAACCAGGCCGCGCACAGGTCGCGCATGGCGCGCGGAGCGATGTTCGAGACCACGGAGATAACGCCCTTCCCGCCCACGGCCAGAGTCGGCAGCACGGTAAAGTCGTCGCCGGAAAGCAGACAGAAATCATCGTCGCACAGCTCCAGAATGTCGGAGACCTGGATCAGGTTGGCGGTCGCCTCTTTCACGCCGATGACGTGCTTCAGCTCTTTATAGATGCGCCCCATGGTGGCCGGGGCGACGCTGACGCCGGTGCGGCCGGGCACGTTGTACACCA
>JAIRTI010000121.1 GCA_031255035.1 Desulfovibrio sp. | reverse complement strand
ACCAGGCCTTTGTCCTGGCAGGCCAGAACCTCCGCAAGCGGGACCGCGCCTGGCCCTTTTTCTTCCGGCCCGAGAATGGCGAAGCGCGCCTCGGGGCGACGCCGGCGCACCAGGGCGGCCGCCGTCATAAAGTCCCGCAGTCCTTTGGCTTCAAGCAGACGCCCCACGAACAGGAACAGCGGCGGGCCTTCCGCCCTTGGCCGGGCGCTAAAATACTCAAGATCGACGCCGGTGCCTCTGGTCAGCCGGACCGCCACGCCCGGAGGCACGATGGAAAGCCGTTCAAACAGGGCTCTGTCGTCGCCGTTCTGAAAAAACACCGTGCCCGAACGGGCAAAGGCCGTCCGGTACAGACGGGCGGTCACGCGCATGAGCAGGCGTTTGAGACCGCTGTCGGCCTCAAACGTATAGCCGAGCCCGGTGATCATCACAAAGCGGCGGGCTTTTGGCGGGGCGCCGGCCAAAGCCGCCGCAAGGCTCCCGTATATCACGGGTTTGATGGTATAGGCAAAAAAAACGTCAGGCTGTTCTCCGGCTATGATCGAGCGAAGAGAGCACAGGGCGCGGATGTCGGCAAACGGGTTCAGGCCCTTGCGATCAAGGGGATACAAGGCCAGGCGGACGCCAAGCGTTGACAGCTTTTCCCGCCAGGCCGTCTCTTCGGGCGAAGCGTCGGCGGGCACAACGCAGAGCAAATCGTGCCCCAGGCGAACCATGCGCCTGATGAGCACCGTCCAGAAATTGCTCATGGCTCTGGCCTGATTGCCCGTGATCAATATTTTCATGAGGTTTTGCGGGTATGCGTGGAAGTGGAGGGAAAAGGCGCTATTCGACCTGTAAACTGCCCCTGAAGCCGTCCCAGCCGGTAATGCCGTATTTTTCCATGGCCGCCGGCAGTTCCTTCACAATACGGAAGGCCGTGTCCGGCCGGGTGAAGTTGGCGGCGCCGATCTGCACGGCCGAGGCCCCGACCATGATGAACTCCAGCACATCCTCGGCGCTTCTGATGCCGCCGACGCCTATCACCGGAACGGCAACGGCCCGGCAGACCTGCCACACGCAGCGCAAGGCCACCGGCTTGATGGCCGGCCCGGAAAGGCCGCCGATGACGTTGGCCAGAAGAGGCCGCCGCGTGCCGAGATCAACGGCCATCCCGCTCAGGGTGTTGATCAGGGAAAGGCTGTCCGCGCCCGCCTCCTGGCAGGCCAGGGCGATGGCGGTGATGTCCGTGACGTTGGGCGAAAGCTTGACGATGACGGGCTTGGAACCGGCATTCCGTTTTACGGCCGAGGTCACGGCATGGGCCATGTGCGCGTTCTGTCCGAAGGCGACCCCGCCCTCTCTGACATTGGGGCAGGAGATATTGACTTCAAGGGCGGCAACGCCCTCTTCCGCCGACAGTATGCCCGCAAGCTCGGCGAAGCCGTCCGTGCTGGTGGCGTACAGGTTGGCGATGACCGGCAGTTGTTCCCAGGGCAGGTGCGGCAGCTTGTCGCGCACAAAGGCCCTGACCCCGCAGTTCTGCAAGCCCACGGCGTTGAGCATGCCGCTGGCGCTTTCGGCGATGCGCGGCATGGGGTTGCCTTCGCGCGGCTCAAGGGAGAGCCCTTTGACGACGATGCCGCCCAGGCTGACCAGATCGCCATAGGGCTTGAACTCAAGGCCGTAGCCAAAGGTCCCGGAGGCGGTCAGCACGGGATTTTTCAGCTCCAGCGCGACGCCGGGGCCATTCAAGGAGACGCGGAGTTCATTCATGGGCGCTGACCGGGCCGGAGATTAAGGAAACGCTGATGAGGGAGTGCGTCAACATATTTGACCTTTTGGCCGGACGAGTCTGACGCCGCCAGGGGCAAAAAGACCGGTAAGCGGCGCTTCCTTGAAATTCAGCGAAAACTGACGCTGTCGGCCCAGAAAATGGGGCCGCGGGTACAGGTCTGCACGTAGCGTTCACCTTCCCCCGGAAGCGGCGCGCCGGGGAGCGCGTCCAGGTCCGGCGGCAGTTCGATTGAAGGCCGGCCGGCATCCTCGGGCAAGGCGGCTTTGACCACACAGCCAAGGCAGGCGCCCACGCCGCACGCCATGCGCGTTTCCAGACAGATCTGGGTCCTTGCCTGATATTTGCGCGAAAGCGATTGCACGGCATGAAGGAACGGGGTCGGCCCGCAGGCCAGCACCAGCCCCTTGGCGAACTCCTTAATACGCTCTTCCACGACAGAAAGGAAGGCGTCACGGTCACGTAAATCTTTTTCCAGGTGGGCCGTGGCCGTGGCCCGTTCGCTAAAGCTGTCAAAGGGATAACATTCAAGGGGCATCCTGTGTCCGAACTCAAGGGTGAGGTTCGACGGGCGCTTGTGGGCCAGCACATAGCCCACAAAAGGGGCGATGCCTATGCCGCCGGCCAGAATCAAGGTCGGCGTTTCCGGCTCATCGGCGAAACAGTTGCCCAACGGCCCCCAGACGTCCAGCACGTCGCCGGGCCGCAACCCGGACATCGCCCTGGTCGCCCTGCCGCGCACCTGGAAAAAAATGACCAGATCGCGGCTGCTCATCCTGCAGATGGAAAAGGGCCGGGCCCAGAGGAGCGGTGAGTCCTTGGCCGCCGGACGGAGCATGACGAACTGGCCCGGCTGCCAGAGGTTCCACGCGGGCGGCGTCAGGCGCAGGGCGAAAAATCCGGTCTGCGAACCGGCATTGCCAAAAGGAACAAGATCCAGAACGCTGAGTTGCGTGAGTTTGGCTTGTGACATAACAAAATGGTCTGTTTTCATCCGGCGTGCGAAGACCGCCGCCAGGGCGAACAATAGCTTTCCATGATTGCCGCCGGGAGTACTTTTCTGTAGCATTGGGCGAAAAGCGACATCGCCAAGATCGCTCGGACCGGGGTGCCTGTTCCCGTTCTACCGCCCCCGGCTTTTTTTCTCAAGCTTTAAAGTGTTACGGATTTTACAAAGGTAAAACTAATACCTATATGACCAAAAGCAAACATTCCATTCCCGTGAACAAAGCAAAGACTCCGGGAAAAACACCCCCGCAAGGCGGTCACGGGGCGGGCAAAGCCGCTTCACCTCGCAAACCCGGCATCAAGAAGCGCTCACGGGCAAACGCGGCTTTCGCCGCGCCGGAGCGGGCCGGTCCGCAAGGCGCCCCTCTCGAAAGGCCGGAAATTCTGGCGCCGGCGGGCGATATGCCTTCCGCGCTGGCCGCCTTTGCCGCCGGCGCCGACGCTGTCTACCTGGGGCTCAAGCATTTTTCGGCGCGTATGCAAGCCGAAAACTTCGGGACTTCCGAGTTGGGGGCGCTCGTCGATCTGGCGCACGAGCGCGGCCGGCGGGTTTATGTGGCCATGAACACGCTGGTCAAACCGGGGGAAGCGGCCAAGGCATACCGCCTGTTGCGCCGCCTGGTCATGAACGTCGGCCCGGACGCCCTGATAATTCAGGATCTGGCCGTCCCGGATCTGGCCCGTCAGGCCGGGTTTGCCGGGGAACTGCATTTTTCCACCCTGGCGAACATCACCCACCAGAAGGCCCTTCTCGGCGTCCGCTCCATGGGGGCCGCCCGCGTCATCCTTCCGCGCGAACTCTCGTTCGCTGAAATACGCCTGATGGACCAAGCCTGCCCCGAAGACCTGGACCTGGAGCTTTTTGTGCACGGCGCCCTGTGTTATTGCGTGTCCGGGCGCTGCTGGTGGTCGGGCTACATGGGGGGCAAGAGCGGCCTTCGCGGGCGCTGCGTCCAGCCCTGCCGCCGGGTTTACGTCCAGAAGGGGCGCGAGGGGCGGTTTTTTTCATGCCGTGACCTGTCCCTGGACAGCGAGGCCCGATCGCTTCTGGCACTGCCCCGCGTGCGCTCCTGGAAAATTGAAGGGCGCAAAAAAAGTCCTCATTACGTGTATCACGTGGTCTCTGCCTATCGCCTGCTGCGGGACGAGCCTTCCAGCGCCGAATGCCGCCGGGAGGCCGAACGCCTTCTGGGCGCGGCCCTTGGCCGTCCGGTCACGCGATCGCTTTTTCTCGATGCCAAGGCTTCGCCCACGGCCCCGGCCGGGGGCAAAGACGCCGAGACCAGCTCGGGTCTGATGGCGGGCAAGATCCGCAAGAGTCCGGACAACCGCTACGTGGTGAAGCCCCGGCTGGATCTGCTGCCCAGGGATTTTTTGCGCGTCGGCTATGAAGACGAAGCCTGGCACTGCACCCTCAGCCTGGCTACAGGGGCGAAAAAGGGCCAGGAACTGCCGCTCGCCTTGCCGCGCGGCAAATATCCCAAGGACGGCG
>JAIRTI010000077.1 GCA_031255035.1 Desulfovibrio sp. | reverse complement strand
GGCGCCATAGCCGACTACGAGGCCATACTCAAAAAATCCCCCAACAACAGCGTGGCCGCCCTTTCCCTTGCCGACGCCCAGTTCACCGCCGGCAACGCCGCTTTGGCCGAAAACATCATTACCGGCGTCATCCAGCGGGAACCCGCGTTCGCCCAGGGCTATCTGGCCCTTGCCAACCTGTACCTCATCCAGCAACGGCCGGATGCGGCGCTCATGACCTTGAGCATCGGCAAAACGGCGTCCCCCGATGACCGTAACATCGCCGTGACCCAGGCGGATATCCTGACGAACCTCAAACGCTACGACGAGGCCAAAAAAGTTCTCGAAGAACTGGCCGGACACAAGGACATGGCCGAAACCGCCCTGTTCCGCCTGGCGGCCGTTCACGGCCAGGCCAAGGAACACAAGCAGGCCGTTGCCGTGTACGACCGCATCCTCAAACTCGACCCCAAGTCGCGCATGGCGGCCGAAGGCCGCATCCGGGCGCAGATTGCCGACAAACAGGAAAAAGCCGCCCTTGAATTCGCCGAGAAACGCCAGAAGCAGTTCCCGGACGATCCGTCAGCCGCCTACATGACCGGCGAAGCGGCCCTGGCGGCCAAAAACCTGCCCACGGCGGAGAAAGCGTTTTTACGGGCCGTGGAACTGGCCCCGCAATGGGACAGACCTCTGCGCACCATGATCCAGATATACATGGGCACGAAACGCCAGGATCAGGCCGTGAAACTCTGCCGCGACACCATGAAGAAGGCCCCGGACTCGCCGCAGCCGGCCATGATTCTCGGCATGCTGCACGAGCAACTGGGCGATCTGCGTTCGGCGGAAGACGTCTACCGCGACATTCTCGTCAAGCATCCCGAATCCCTGCCGACGGCCAACAATCTCGCCTTTCTCATCACCAGGCGCAACCCGACGCCCGAACGGCTGGGCGAGGCCGAGGAATTCGCCCGCAAGGCGACCACGAGCGGTTCGCCCTCCACCTTTGACACCCTCGGCTGGATCCAGCACCTGCGCGGGAACGACGAGCAGGCGGAAATCTCGCTCAGACAGGCCCTTCAGGGCAGCCAGGACAACCCCTTCGTCAACTACCATCTGGCGGCCGTGCTGGCCGCGCAAGCTGAAAAGGCCAAGGCGGACGAAGCCGTCGCCCTGCTGGAAAAACTCGCCAAGGAAAAGAATTTCCCCTTGCGCGCCGATGCTGACAAACTCTTGGAAAAACTGAAAACAGTAAAGTAAGGCCATGCCGCCGGCCCGGCACAAGCCGGGCCGGCGCCGGCGATGCCGGGGATAAGCTCACGGGAAGCAAAGGAAACGCCGATCAGAAGAGCCCCTTCATCGGCCGGAGTATCTTCAATTCAGCCACAGGCCGGGGGCCGGCGGGGCCGTCCTCACGGCGCAGGACCACATAGCCGCCGTCGCTCAGGGTGCCCGGATTGATAATCAGGGTATTGCCTATGCGGTCCCGCGCCCTGGCCTCGTGTATATGGCCGCACAGGCACAAGGCGGGCCGGCGCTCTTCAATAAATGCCCTGACAGCCGAACTGCCCGCCGAAGCGCCGTTGCCGAGCCTGTCGCAGGCGGTGCCGCGCGGCGGAGTGTGCGAAACCAGCACCAGCGACGCCCCGATTTCTCCGGACTGCGCGGACAAAACCCGCGCCTCGGCAAGTCCCCGCTCCAGAAAGCCCCGCATGTCCTCTTCCGAAAATTCACTGGGCGTGTTGAAAGGCGTTGGCGTGGACCCACCGACGCCCAGGGCGACAATGCCGGGGAAAAGTTCACGGGCCCTGGCGTGCAGGTTCCAGCCGCGACCGTCGAGAACCCCGGTCACTTCCGCCTTGTCCATGTTGCCGATCTGGGCGAGCAGCCTGGGAACCCGCGCGGCCACCGGCTCAAGCACGCGCAGGGCCCGGGCGCTGCCCCCGGCGAAGGTGATGTCGCCACTGACAATGGCCCCCACAGCGTCCGCCAGTTCCGGGATTTCATCAAGCCGGGCGATATCGTCATGCACATCGCCGAAAACAAGCCAACAACCGTTTTGCGCCATGGCCTTTCCTCCATCGCCAAAGAGTAGCAACACGGACCGCCAATGACAAGGCCCGGCAATTCTCATTTTGTCGAAGCCAATTTGATCGCATGTGGGCAGAGCCCACATGCGATCAAATTGGCTTCGACAAAATTAGAATTGCTGCCCCGGCCCTTGCATGACGGCCGCGCCCGATATATATTGAACACTATGCTCCCCGATGCGTCCGTCAACGACAAAAGCTCTCTGCGCTCCTTTTTCCGTGCGCGACGAAAGGCTTTGTCCGTCGACGAAACGCGCCGCCGTTCCGCCCTCATCCGTGGGCATATTCTTCAGGCGCCGTCATGGGAGCAAGCCGGGGTAGTGGCGCTGTATATGGCCGTCGGGGGGGAAGTCGATCTGGGGCCTCTTCTGGACGCCGCCTTCGGACAAAAAAAGACGGTCCTGTTGCCGCGCTGTTCCCGTTCACATCCCGGACATATGCGGTTGGACGTATGCGCCGACCGTGATTGCCTTTGTCCCGGCCCCTATGGCATTCTTGAACCTGATCACGGAACGTTGCGGGCCGCCGCGCCCGTCCCGGATCTTGTCCTGACGCCGGGGGTGGCCTTTGACGCGCGGGGCGTCCGGCTGGGCGCGGGGGGCGGCTATTATGACCGGCTTTTCGCGCAGCCGGCCTATGCGTCCTGCCTGAGGCTGGGTATCGCCTATGATTTTCAAATCGTGCCCGCGCTGCCCAGCGATGTCTGGGATACGGCGATGCACGGCCTGTGCACGGAGCATGGTCTCACATGGATAAACCAAAAACGCCCGCCTTTATGAAAAAGACCGCCGCCGGCGGCGCGGGCTTCATTCCCTTCGCCTTTCCGGGCCTGCCCCATGTGGGCTGCGCCTTCGGCACCGCGCTCGCCGGGGCTCTGCGCAACGCCGGCGGGAGTGACGACGGCACAGAGGAAAACCGCCGCAAAGCCTTGCGCCATCTCGGGCTTGAGCGTTGGGTGGAGTTGAAGCAGACGCACGGCGACAGAATCGTCGCCGATCCCCTGCCGACCGATCCCGGCGTCCTGCCGCTGATAGAAGCCGACGGCAGTTGCACCGGGGAAAAAGGCCTGGGGCTGCTCGTCAAGACCGCCGACTGCCAGCCGCTGTTGCTGACCGACGCCAAAGGAAGCGCCGTTGCCGCGCTGCATGTCGGCTGGCGCGGCAACATCCTGAACGTCCCGGCCAAGGGCCTGGCTTTGTTTTGCGAACGCTACGGCCTGGCCCCTTCCGAGGTGATGGCCGTGCGCGGTCCCAGCCTCGGCCCCGGCGCGGCCGAGTTCGTCAACTTCGAACGGGAATGGCCGGAAGCGTTCCGCCCCTGGTTCAATCCGGAAACCAGGCGCATGGACCTCTGGTCGTTGACCCGGTATCAGTTGCTAACGGCGGGCATGCCGCCCGGCGCCGTTTTCAGCCTGGATCTCTGCACCAGTTCCCTGCCGGAAACCTTTTTTTCACACCGGCGCGGGCACTCCGGCCGCCAGGGCGCCCTTATCTGGCTCAAAGGAGACGAGTGATGCTCTATACCGCGCGCGCCTTTAACGGCATGGTCGTGACCCCGCACCGGCTGGCTTCGGAAAGCGGCATCGCCGTTCTCAGAAAAGGCGGAAACGCCATTGAGGCGGCCATCGCCGCCGCTGCCTCCCTGTGCGTTGTCTACCCGCACATGACCGGGATTGGCGGCGACGCGGTCTGGATCATTCTGCCCGCGCCGGAGCATCGGGACGACCAGCCCGAACCCGTGATTATTGACGCCTGCGGCCGCTCCGCGCAAGCCGCCGGCCTCGACTGGTACAAAAAACAGGGCTGCGACGCCATCCCCGCACGCGGGCCTCTGGCCGCCCTGACCATGGCGGGCGCGGTGTCCGGCTGGGAAGCCGCCCTGACCATGGCCGAGGACTGGGCGAGACGCCGTTCTCTGCCGTCCCTTGGCCTTGAAACGCTTTTTGAGGATGCCGTGGGGCTGGCGGAGAACGGCTGTCCCGTCTCAGCCTCCCAAAGCGTGACAACGGCCAGCCTGATTGACGAACTGGCGGGGCTGCCGGGCTTTGCCCAGACCTTTCTCATGAACGGCAGAGCCCCCGGCCGGGGAAAAAGGCAGCGCTTTCCCGCTCTGGCCCGGACCTTCCGCCGCCTTGCCCAGCAAGGCCTTGACTCCTTTTATCGCGGCGATCTGGCCCTGGAGATGGCCGAGGATCTCGCGGCCGCCGGTTCGCCCTTGGCTTATGAAGACTTTAGCGCGCACGCGGCCGAGATCAAAAAGCCCATCAGCCTTGAAGCCTTCGGCACCCGGATATACAGCAGTCCGCCGCCTACCCAGGGCTTCTGCTCGCTGCTCATTCTGGGGCTGGTCGAACGCTTCGCGCAAAAATATCAATGTAATTTTCATGACAGAGCCTCTCTGATCCACAGCGTGGTCGAGGCCACCAAGCTGGCCTTTCTGCTTCGGGACCGTATGCTGGCCGATCCCAAGGCCCAAGGCGTTGAAAGCCTGCTTACCCCGGAATATATTGAAAAACTGCTCAGACGCATGTCGCCCGACCACACCCTGCCCTGGCCTCCCCCGGAGAACGGCGCCGCCGGCGCGCCCGGACGCGATACCGTATGGATCGGCGTCATGGACGCGTATGGCGATACGGTCAGTTGCATCCAGAGCATTTACCACGAGTTCGGCGCCGGCCTGATTCTGCCCCGAAGCGGCGTCATCTGGCATAACAGAGGACTGGGCTTCAGCGTGCGGCCAGGCTATCCCAACGCGCTCGGCCCTGGGAAAAAACCCTTCCACACCTTGAATCCCGCCCTGGCGCGCTTCAATGACGGCCGCATCATCACCTACGGCGCCATGGGCGGCGATGGACAGCCGCAAACCCAGGCCGCCATTTTCCTGCGTCACCTGCTGCTTGGCGCTCCGTTACAGGGCGCGGTCAACGAGACCCGCTGGCTTCTGGGCCGCTCATGGGGCGAGGAAAGCCATTCGCTCAAGCTGGAACAGGGCTTTTCGTCCGACTGTGTGCGCCAGTTGCGGGGCCTCGGTCACAACATTGAGATGGCGCCAGCCTTTTCCTCGCTCATGGGGCATGCCGGCATGCTGGCGAGGCACCCGGACGGATTGCTGGAAGGCGCTTTTGACCCGCGCGGCGACGGCGCGGCCGCCTGCTGGTGAGAATCGCGGAAAATACAGGAGGACATATGGCGTCATTCTGGCGTCTGACTGTGCGCTCGGAGTTTTCGGCAGCGCACGCGCTGAGGCGGTACAAGGGAAAGTGCGAGAATCCGCACGGGCATAACTTTGCCGTGGAAGCCGTGGTCGAAGGCGAAAAGCTGAGCCCGGACACGGCCCTGCTGGTCGATTTTTCCGACCTGAAGGCCGATCTGCAATCCGTGCTCGCCGCCCTGGACCACAAAGACCTCAACGCGACTCCCCCGTTTGACCGCCTGAACCCTTCGTCGGAAAACCTCTCACGGCACATTTTCCAGGCGCTCGCGCCCCTGGCCGGCAAACGGGGCGTTCGCCT
>JAIRTI010000051.1 GCA_031255035.1 Desulfovibrio sp. | reverse complement strand
AACAGGATGCCGATGAAAAAAAAGCCCACGCCTATTTTGGCCGGAAAGCCCAGGGTGAGCAGGTTCATTTGCGGCGCGGCCCGGCCCATGAGGGCCAGAGTCATTTCAACCATGAACAGCGCGGCGATGACCGGCGCGGCAATGCGGACGGCCAGGGAAAACATGGTCCCGGAAAGAGTCAGGATGTCCCCGGTCAAGGGGCCGGTGATGGTGACGCCCCCCGGCGGGATCAGGGCGAAGGAGTCCGCAAGGGCGCGCAAAAGGTGCACATGACCGTCAAGGGCCAGAAAGACAAGCAGGGTCACCATATAGAGCACATGCGAGGTGATGCTGACCTGCGCGCCCGAGGTGGGGTCGGCCAGGGTCATCATGGTGAAGCCCATCTGAAAGCCCATGATTTCGCCCCCAACCTGCACCCCGGTAAAGATGAAGGTGACGCACAGCCCGAGCGTGAGCCCGAGCACCAGTTCGGCCAGGATCATGACGGCGACGGCAAAGGGATGGCCGGGCATGAGTTCGCCGGGGAAGGAGAGATGCGGCCAGAGCGCCATGGTCAGCACGAAACACAGGGCGGCTTTGACCTGCGCCGGGATGTAATCCCCGCCCCAGAACGGCAGCAAAAAAACCACCAGGCTTACCCGGATCAGGGTGAGCATGAAGCCGAAAAGGCTTGAGGCATTGAAGGCGAACAGGTCCATGGCCGCAGTATGCAAGAAATGTTCTCGTTTGTGAAGGAAGCGCGGGTTTTTTTGCGGGACGCATTGACCTTTTCGCCGGGCTGCCCTATTTACAAAGCAAGGGCGCTTTTTCGTCCCGGCGCAATACGCGCCGGGCTGTCCGCCCAGGAGGAAACATGCGTAACAACCATCAGCGGCGCGATCAAAGACCGCAAGCCATAGCCAAGGCGGCCCCCCGCCAGGCTTCCCCGGCTTTTGTCCTTTGCTTTTTCGCTTCCGCCGCCGTTCTCTTTGGTCTCATTCTACGCGCGCTGTCATAGCACGCGCGCGGTTTTTTTCCGTTATACCACGGCCGGGCGCGCCACCTCTTGCGAGGTGGCGCTTCTTTTTTTGGGAAACATCTTTTTAATCAGCAGGAGCCGACCATGCCAGCCCAGGACCCGAACCGCGTCATTATTTTCGACACCACGCTGCGCGACGGAGAGCAGTCGCCCGGCGCCACCATGAACCTGTCAGAAAAAATCCGCATGGCCCGTCAGCTTGACCTGCTCGGCGTGGACGTCATCGAGGCGGGTTTCGCGGCGGCGAGCCCCGGCGATGCCGAAGCCGTGGCCGCCATCGCGGCCGAGGTTGACAAGGCGAGCATCTGTTCTCTGGCCCGCACCGTGATCGCGGACATCGACAAGGCCGCCGAGGCCTTGCGGAACGCCAGGCGGTCGCGGCTCCACATCTTCCTGGCCACATCGGCTCTGCACATGGAGCACAAACTCAACAAAACGCCGGATCAGGTGCTGCGCATGATCGAGGAAGGGGTGCGGCACGCGGCGTCCTGCTCCGATGACGTCGAATTTTCCTGCGAGGACGCCTCGCGCACCGACCTGGACTTCATGGTGCAGGCCTGCCGCATCGCCGTGGCCAACGGCGCCGGAACGCTCAATATCCCCGACACCGTGGGCTACGCCCTGCCCGAGGAGTTTGCCGCGCGCGTCGCCTATCTCAAAGCGCGCATCGACCCCGGGGTGGTGATCAGCGTGCATTGCCATAACGACCTCGGCCTTGCCGTAGCCAATACCCTGGCCGCTTTTTGCGCCGGGGCAAGACAGGCCGAGGTCACGGTGGGCGGCATTGGCGAACGGGCCGGCAACGCGGCCCTTGAAGAGGTAATCATGGCCATAACCGTGCGCCGCAACTATTTCGGGCTGACCCACGGCATCGACACCAGGCAGATTTACCCGTCGGCCAGGCGTCTGTCGCGCATTATCGGCCAGCCTCTGGCCCGGAACAAACCCGTGGTCGGCGAGAACGCCTTTGCGCACGAATCGGGCATTCACCAGGCCGGTGTGCTCAAAAACCCCGAAACCTATGAAATCATGACGCCGGAATCCATCGGCCTGCCCGGCAACGCCATTGTCATGGGCAAGCATTCCGGCAAGAACGCGGTCAGGGCCAAGCTTGAATCCATGGGCTATCAGCTCGAACCCGGCCAGATCGACCTGGTGCTGGCGGCTGTCAAGCGCCTTGCGGACAAGAAGAAAGATATTTATGATGAGGATCTTGAAGCGCTGGTGCTTGAAGAAATCTACCGCATAGCCGACAAATACGCTCTCGTGCACCTCGGCGTGCAGTCGAGCGACACCGGTCTGCCGCCAACGGCCATTCTTGTGCTTGACGTGGACGGCAAACGGGTGCAACACGCAGGGTTTGGCGTGGGACCCGTGGACGCGGTTTTCCAGGCCATTGATCACGTTACCGGACACAAGCCCGAACTCGAACAATACGCGGTAAACGCCATCACCGGCGGCGCCGACGCCCAGGGCGAGGTCACGGTGCGCATCAGGGAAAAGGGCCGGAGCGCCGTGGGGCGCGGTTCGCACCCGGACGTCATAAACGCCAGCGCCAGAGCCTACTTGAACGCCCTGAACCGCTTGTCCAAAGCTTTTTAGAGCGGAGTAACTTTGAAATGTAATGCCTCCGGCGGCCAAAGGGGCACCGCCCCTTTGGAATCCCCGCCGGGGGAAATGATTTCCCCCGGACCCCCTCAGTTTGGCTTCCGGCTGAACGTATCAACAGGGCACAACGATCAGCCGCCCAAGCGCCGGGTCCAGGTACGAAGCTGGGGCCGGCAAGGCCCTGGCGGGTGCGGGCGGAGCCCGCATGCGATCAAATTGGCTTCGACAACAGTCTACCTATCTTCAGGAGGAAGCCTCAATGGCACTCACCTTAGCCCAGAAAATACTGGCCGCCCACTCGGTCACCCCGGTTTCGGAAGCCGAAGTCGCGCCCGGCCGCATCGTCAACTGTCGGGTCGATCTGGTGCTGGCCAATGACATCACCGCGCCGCTGGCCATCAAATCATTCAGGCGGATGGGAGCGGCCAAGGTTTTTGATCAGACGCGGGTCGCCCTTGTCATGGACCACTTCACCCCGCAAAAGGACGTCGCCTCGGCCGAGCAGGTTATGGGCGTACGCCGGTTTGCCGAAGAGTCAGGCATCGTCCACTATTTTGAAGGCGGCAACTGCGGCGTCGAGCACGCGCTTCTGCCCGAACTCGGCCTCGTGGGGCCCGGCGATCTGGTGGTGGGCGCGGACAGCCACACCTGCACCTACGGCGGTCTCGGTGCCTTTGCCACGGGCATGGGCTCCACGGACATCGCCGGCGCCATGGCCCTTGGCGAAAGCTGGTTCAAGGCGCCCGAGAGCATCCGCGTGACCATTTACGGCAGCCTCGATTCCAATGTGGGCGGCAAGGACCTGATCCTCTGGGTCATCGGCAGGCTCGGCGTTGACGGAGCGCGCTACAAAGCCCTTGAATTCGACGGCCCGGTGGTGGACGCCATGCCCGTCGAGGGCCGCCTGACCATGGCCAACATGGCTATCGAAGCCGGCGGCAAGGTCGGTCTGTTCGCCGCGGACAAGTCGACCCTGGCCTATTGCAAAGAAGCCGGCCGCAAGGGAGACGCGGAAATCGCCGCTGACAGGGACGCCGTCTACGAACAGCACATCACGCTGGACGTCACCGGCATGGAACCCCAGGTGGCCTGCCCGCACCTGCCTGAAAACGTGCGTCCGGTTTCCGAACTTGGGGATGTGGCCGTCAATCAGGTGATTATCGGCTCCTGCACTAACGGGCGCATTTGCGACCTGCGCGCGGCCGCGGCCGTTTTCGCCGGGCGCAAGGTGAAAAAAGGCTTGCGCTGCATCGTGTTGCCCGCCACTCCGGGCATCTGGAAGCAGGCTCTGCGGGAAGGGATTCTGGAAACCATGCTGGACGCCGGCTGCGTTATCGGCCCGCCCTCCTGCGGCCCCTGCCTCGGCGGGCACCTCGGCATCCTCGGCGGCGGGGAAAAGGCCCTGGCCACCACCAACCGGAATTTCCGGGGCCGCATGGGCAGCCTTGAGTCCGAGGTCTATCTGGCCAACCCGGCGGTCGCCGCGGCAACGGCCATTACCGGGGTCATCACACACCCGGCCGCATTGTAGCGCCCGTGAATTCGGATCATGACGCCAACACGGCCAAACAGGAGCAATCATGAAATACACAGGCAAAGCCCTGACCTTGGGCGACCATATCGATACCGACGCCATCATTCCGGCCGTTTATCTGGTCAGCACGGACGCGGCTGAACTCGGGCGCCATTGCATGGAGGGCCTGGATCCGGCCTGGCGCGGCAAGGTCGAGCCGGGCAACAGCGTGATCGTGGCCGGACGGAACTTCGGGTGCGGCTCGTCCCGTGAGCACGCGCCCGTGGCCATCGTGGGCGCGGGCATTCCCGTGGTCATCGCCCACAGCTTCGCCCGCATTTTTTACCGTAACGCCTTTAACATGGGGCTGGTGCCCATTGAGGTCGGCGACGAAATCGCCGCGTTCAACGAAGGCGACGAACTGGAAGTTGACATGGAGGCCGGCACTGTCAAGAACAAAACCAGCGGCAAGGCCGTCCCCTTTCCGCCGCTGCCCGAGGCCATGCGCGCCATTCTGGACGCCGGCGGCCTGGCTGCGTCGGTAAGGAAACGGCTGGCGGGCTGAGGCCTTTGTCCGGCGGACGGCGCGCCGCATGCAATCAAGACGGCTTCAAAAAATAAAAAAGGAACGAAAGGATCAGTCATGAACAAGCATATTGTCATCTTGCCCGGCGACGGCATCGGCCCCGAGGTTGTGGCCCAGGGGCTCAAGGTTCTTGAAGCGGCGGGGCGGCGCTTTGGCGCGTCCTTCAGCACGGAAAGCGCCCTTATGGGCGGGGCCGCCATTGACGCCTGCGGCGATCCGTTGCCCGAGGCGACGGTCGCGGCCTGCAAAAAAGCCGACGCCGTCCTGCTCGGCGCTGTGGGCGGACCGAAGTGGGACAACGCCCCCAGGCGGCCCGAGGCCGGGCTTTTGGGCATCCGCAAGGAACTGGGGCTGTTCGCCAACCTCAGGCCGGCCACGGTTCACCCCGAGTTGGCCTCGCTGTCGGCCTTACGGCCCGAGGCCGTCGAGCGCGGCGTGGATATTCTGGTGGTGCGCGAACTGACGGGCGACGTCTACTTTGGCGAACCCTTTGGCGAGGATGTGCGCGGCGGCGTCCGGCACGCCTACAACAATATGATTTACAACGAAAACGAAGTGCGGCGCATCGCCCGCGTGGCCTTTGCCGCTGCCAGGACCAGGGGCAAAAAACTGTGCTCGGTCGACAAGGCCAACGTGCTTGTGGTCAGCCGGCTCTGGCGCTCGGTTGTCGAAGAGGCGCACAAGGAATTTCCCGATGTGGCGCTTTCGCACATGTACGTGGATAATTGCGCCATGCAGCTCATCATCAACCCGGCCCAGTTCGACGTGATCGTCACCGGCAATATTTTCGGCGACATCCTTTCGGACGAAGCCGCGGCCGTTGCCGGCTCCCTGGGCATGCTGCCCTCGGCTTCCCTGAGCGGCACGGCCGGGGACGGCGGCGTGGGGCTGTACGAGCCGGTTCACGGCTCCGCCCCCGATATCGCCGGGCAGGACAAGGCCAACCCCATGGCGACCATCTTATCCGTAGCCATGATGCTGCGCCTGAGCTTCGGCATGCATGACGCGGCTCTGGCCGTCGAGAGCGCCGTGCGCGACACCTTGCGCGACGGCTGGCGCACCGGCGACATCGCCGGGGCCGGAGGCCGGGCCGTGGGCTGCGAGCGCATGGGCCAACTGATAACGGACAGACTGCTGCAAAGCCGGTAGGCGTCCCGTCCGCGCGGACGATTTTCCCGAAGAACAGACCAGACGACAGACGAGGACACAGCGCCCATGACCAACAGCGCCTTACCCGCCATAGTCACGCGTTTCGCCCCCAGCCCCACCGGGCACCTGCATATCGGCGGGGCGCGCACAGCCATTTTCTGCTGGCTTCTGGCCCGCCACCACGGCGGGCGTTTCGTGCTGCGCATCGAAGATACCGATATGGAACGCTCCAGACAGGAGTACACCGACTCCATCCTGGCCTCCATGCGCTGGCTCGGGCTGGACCACGACGGCGATCCCGTGTATCAGCGCCAACGCTTCGACCTGTACAACGAGGCCATTGACCAGTTGCTGGCGGGCGGCCACGCCTATTGGTGCCGGTGCAGCCCGGACGAAGTGGAGACCATGCGGGAAAAGGCCAGGGGCGAAGGCCGCAAGCCCCGCTATGACGGCCGCTGCCGGGACATGGGCCTTGCCGCCGGTCCGGGCCGGGTGGTCCGCCTCAAGGCACCGCTGAGCGGGCGCATTGTCTTTGAAGATATGGTCAAGGGACACATAGCCGTTGAGGCCTCGGAACTGGACGATATGGTCCTGCGCAAGGCGGACGGATCGCCCACCTACAATCTGGCCGTGGTTGTGGACGACATCGCCATGGGCATAAGCCACGTTCTGCGCGGCGATGACCATGTCAACAACACGCCCCGGCAGATTCTTATCTATCGCGCCCTTGGCGCCGACCTGCCCCTGTTCGGGCATGTGCCCATGATTCTGGGTCCGGACAGGCAGAAGCTCTCCAAAAGGCACGGGGCCAAGGCGGTCATCGAGTATGAAAAAGACGGCCTCCTGCCCGAGGCCCTGGTCAACTACCTGGTGCGCCTCGGCTGGAGCCACGGCGATCAGGAGCTGTTCAGCCTGGAGGATCTGGTGCGGCTGTTTGACGGCAAGAACCTGAACAGCGCGGCCTCGGCCTTTGATCCGGAAAAGCTTATGTGGGTCAACGCCCAGCATCTGCGCGGCCAAAGTCCCGAAGCCCTGCTGCCCCGGCTGTTGCCCTTTCTGGCCGAAGCCGGGGTGCCGGCGACGGATGAGCCCCTTATGGCGCGCTGCATCCCGCTGGTGCAGCCCAGGGCGAACTCCCTGACCGAGATGGCGGCGCAACTGCGGCCGCTCCTCACCCCGGCCAAAGATCTGATATACGACGAGGCGGCCCTGGCCAGGGCCATGACCCCGGAGGGGCGCGAACATGTGCGGGCCCTGCGGACGACCCTTGGCGCGTTGGTTGACTTTGACCGGGAAAGCCTCCATGCCTGTCTGCACGGCTATGTGGAGCAGCGCGCGCTGAAGTTCAAGGCCGTGGCCCCGCCCTTGCGCGTCGCCCTGCTCGGCAGCGCCGGCGGGCCGGATCTGGCCGACGCCATGGCCGCTCTCGGCAAAAGCGAAGCGCTCGCCCGGCTGGACAAAGCCCTCCAACTCTGACAAACGACACCTATGACTTTGAGGATAGCCGCCCTGGCTTCTGGCGCCGGCTCCAACGTGGCCGCCATTCTTCGCTGTATCGCCGACGGACGTCTGAACGCCCGGATGCGCCTTGTGGTTTCCAACAGACCCGACGCCCCGGTCCTGGACAAGGCCAGGAACGCGGATATTGCCGTCTGGGCGCGCAGCCACAAGGATTTTCCCGACAGGGACAGCTTTGATCGGGCCATGTTCGCGGCCATCAGCGAGGCCGGTGCCGACACCGTGGTCCTGGCCGGATACATGCGCCTGCTCAGCCCCGACTTTGTCCGGGCCTTTGCCGGGCGCATACTCAACATCCACCCCGCCATTCTGCCCAGCTTTCCCGGCCTGCACGGCGGGGAGGACGCCCTGAACTACGGCGTGCGGCTCACCGGGCCAACCGTGCATTTCGTGGACGAGCGGATGGACAACGGCCCGGTGATCATCCAGGCGGCAGTGCCGGTATCGTCCACCGACAACGAAGACAGCCTGATGCCGCGCATCCACGCCATGGAGCACCGCATTTTTCCGCAGGCCCTGCAATGGCTGGCCGAAGATCGGCTCCGGATCGAAGGCCGGCGCGTGCGCCTTATGCCGGGCAAGCCCGGCGCTCCTCTTGTCTCAACAGGGATCTCGACCGGGGTCTCAACCGGGGCCTCGACCGGCAACGGACCGCTCGGCCCCTGGATGGTCTGCCCGCCGCTTGAAAATTTTTGACGCGTCCGGCGCCGGAAAGGCATGGAGGGGACGCTGTCCACTCAAACTCCCCTGCCAGGTGAATGATTCCCCTGGACCCCCATTTGAGTATCTCGCGTGGTTACCCAAACGGGGGGGGGGTCCGGGGGAAATCATTTCCCCCGGCGGGGATGCCAAAGGGGCAGCG
>JAIRTI010000270.1 GCA_031255035.1 Desulfovibrio sp. | reverse complement strand
CTTGCCGCGAAACAGGAGCAGGCGGGCTTTGCCCGCCGTAAGCGAACTGTTTCAAGCGTTAAGGAAACGCTGATTTTTCGTTTTGGCGTCGTTGCTGCGGCTTTTTCAAAGGGGGGCAGGACCACAGAAGTCCAGCCCCCCTTTGAAAAAGCCTTGCGCCTAGCCAAAACGAAAAATAGCGCTTCCCGGGTGTTGCCCACACTCCACGAACTAGATATTAAATCAGTGGTTCCCTGGAGCATTTCACACATAAAACGCTCGGCAAGGATTTGTCCGCGAATCCTTGCCGCGAAACAGGAACAGGCGGGCTCTGCCCGCCGATTATGAGCCTTTTTGCGGCCCCCCATTCGCCAACTGTGAAAGGCGATGCCTCCGACGGCCGGGGCGCAGCCCCGGACCGCGCCGGCTCAGAGTTCCACCCGGCGCGTCAGGAGATTTTCAATATCCATGCGGCCCAGGCCGCGTTCGTGGGCGAGGCGGATGTGGCCCACCTGCCTCGGCAGCATTTTTTTGTCGTACCAGACATAGGAGGCCACGGCCGTGGCGTCGGCCGCCACCGGGTCGGCGGAGGCGATGACTTCGCCGGGGGTGATAACCTTGCCGGGGCCGCCGGGACCGCCGGTGGTGAGTACGCGGGTGGCGTCGATAACCGCCAGGGTCGGCCTGACCCTGGTGTTCAGATCAACGATGGCCGTGTCCAGCGAATAGCGCGAGTGCATGCTGCGCCTGTCGAGAATCAGGCCCATCTGTCCCTTCATGGAAAGGGAGACCCCGGCGCCGCCGTGACTCTTGGCCACCGGGCAGGCGATGATGACGTCCGCGTCAATGACGTCGCGCATGAAGCCGTTGCCGCGCATTTCAACGGCTTCGGGGAGCGCTTCCTCGCGGTACTGGCCGCTGTTCAGCAAATGGCGGCAGATGCCGGGTTCAACGCCGTCGCAGGCGTCGCGGATGCCTGAAAGGGTCAGGGACTGTTCGGCGTTTTGCAGGGAATGGTCGAGCACGCGAATCCGCGACGCGCCCGCTTCCTTGCACATGACGAGAACTTCCCGAACGACCTCGGGGTGGGTGTTGACGGCGCTTTCCACATTGTTGGCAAAGCTCATGTTGGGTTTGATCACGACCTTGCCGCCGGGTTTCACAAAGCGACCCATACCTCCCAGCATTTCCACGGCCGCGCGCGTGGCTGCGGCCGGGCCGCCCTTGGCCACGGCCACATCGGGCGTGCCGTCGGCCAGAGCCGGGCGGATCGAAGCGATGAGCGGCGCGGCGCCGAGGCAGGCAAGGCCCTGCATCTGCCATTTCAGAAAAGTGCGTCTGTCCATTTGCCCTCCGGCGGAAAAGATTTGCTTTTAGAGTTTGCTTCTTATTATTATACGGAGCATGGCCGAGCATACCCGAGTGTCAGCTGAATGAGAAGCTAAATGAGAAGCGCCGGGAAGCGCGCGGACATTCGGAGACCGGCGGAAACGGCCCCAAAGGATGATTTATGAAACAGTTTTGTCATACGGTGATGGAACATCTTGAGCGGGGAACGCCGCTGGTGCTGGTGACCGTGATGGAGAGCAGCGGCTCGGTGCCGCGTTCGGCCGGGGCGCGCATGCTGGTGCTGCCAGACGGACGGATTGACGGCACGGTCGGCGGCGGCCGCTACGAAGCCGAGGCCATTGCCGTGGCCCTTGAGCTGCACAAGCTGGGCCGCGCTCTGGACGAAGCGGGCGGCCCGGTCGGGACCGCGAGCCGCGTCGGGGCCGTGATTGACTATACACTGAGCGGCGTGACCGACATCGACATGGTTTGCGGCGGGAGTCTGTCTCTGCTTTTGGAGCATCTGCCGGACGCGCCTCTGGCGCGGGCCGTGTTCGCGGCCGGCCGCGAGGCCGAGCGGGCCGGGCAGCCCTTCACCCTGGTGGGCTGTTTTAGGCACGACACCGAGGCCACGCCGCTTGAAGGCGGCCATGGCGAAGTGCGTTGCCAAGCCGGGAAACTGCGCCGGGCCAGGGTTGAGCGCTTTATCGTCCTGCCTGAAAGCCTGAGCCTGATGCCGCCCGGCGCCCGCCTGCCGGCCGAACTCCTGGACCGGGCCGGAGTCTGCGCGGACGATCAGCCCCAACTCCTTGCCCATGAGGGTTTTGAGTACCTGCTGGAGCCTTTCCCGCGTCCCTTCCGGCTTTTTATTTTCGGCTGCGGACACGTCAGCCGCGAACTGGCGGATCTGGCCTTCAGCGTTGATTTTCACGTGACGGTCACGGACGACAGGCCCGAATTCGCGTCGCCGGCGCGCTTCCCCACGGCGAGCGTGGAACTCGCGCCCTCCCTTGGCGAGCGCGACTGCGCCGCCTTGCTGGCGCGTTTCGATCCGGGCCCGTCCGACGGGGTCGTCATCCTCACCAGAGGCCATACCCATGATCGCGACGCCCTGGCCGCTTCTCTTGGCTTTCCCCTGCTGGGATACCTCGGCATGATCGGCAGCGAGAGGAAGCGGGCGCTGGTCTATGCCAATCTGGAAAAACAGGGCGTTCCGGCCAGCCGCCTCGCCGCGGTCTCTTCCCCTGTCGGCTTTGACATCAGCGCGCGGACGCTCAGGGAAATCGCCATCAGCATCGTGGCGGAGCTTATCGCCTGGCGGGCCAGCGCCAGGAATGGCAAGGACTACACAAAAGAAAGCGGCGCGGCGGCGAAAAAGTTTTCCGGAACCGGGGCATGAGGATCGGGATATGAGCGGCGTCCCTTTTGCCGCCGCCATCCTCGCGGCGGGCTTTTCCACGCGCATGGAGTCCTTGACCCTGGGCAAAAGCAAGGCGCTGTTGCCGTTAAACGGCGTTTCCCTGCTTGAGCGGGCTCGGGACATTTGCGCGCGGACGGCGCGCGCGGCTCTGGTGGTGACGGGGCACGACGCCACGGACGTGGAGGCCGAGGCCGGCCGCCTTGGCCTCGCGGTCTGCCGCAACCGGGATTTTGAACGCGGCATGTACAGCTCGATCCGGGCCGGAGCGGCGGCGCTTTTCGCGGACAAGCGTGAGCCTCCGGAAGCCCTGTTCCTGCTGCCGGTCGACGCCGCTCTTGTCGCGCCTCAAAGCGCCGCCGCCCTGGCTGCGGCCTGGGAACGTCTTGACCCGGCCGAAAGAAGCGGGGCCGCCATCATACCGGCTTACGGGGGCCGCCTCGGGCACCCGCCGCTTCTGGGCGCGGCCCTGGCCTCGTCTCTGCCCGAAAAGGCCCCCGATGGCGGACTGCGGGCCCTGCTCTCCCGGCGTCTGAGCCCGGCGGCGGCCGCGACCTTCCTGGCCGGGGACGCGCCCGAAGGCGACACGCTCCGGCCCCCGCCGGGGGAGAGCTATTCCTTTGCGCTCATCCGCCTTCCGTCTTCGGGGGGAGGGCCGACCTATGTCCTGCCTCTGCCTGACGCGGGCTTGCTTTCGGACCTGGATACGCCGGATGATATGCCGGCCGCCGGCGCTTTTCTTCAGGCGACCGGGGAGCGCCGCGCCATGCTGCCGGAAGAGGCCGCGCAGTGGCTGCGGCATGCGGACCTGAATCATGAAAAAAAACGCCACAGCGTGGCCGTCGGCCTTGGCGCGCTGCGTCTGTGTCTGGCTGTCGGCCGGGCCGGAAAAATCGCGGACCCGGCCCTGGCGCTGTGCGGCGGCCTGCTGCACGATGTGGCCCGGCGCGAAAAACGGCACGCAAGAGCGGCCTGGCAGCGTCTTGAAGCCTGGGGCAAAAAAGATCTGGCTCTTGTGGTTGGGGCGCATACCGCTTTGCCGGATCCGCTGCTGGCCTCCATGGGAATCCCCCTGCGCGACCAGCCGGAGACGCTGGAAAACCGGGAGATTGAAGCCGACCGCTATGCCGGGCACAGCCGGGAACTGCTGCACGCCTGCGCCGCCGTTTATCTGGCCGACAAGTTTTTCTACCACGACACCCAGGTGCCGCTGGCCGCGCGCTTTGAAGGCGTCAAGGGCCGCTTTCCCGATGACGCGTACGCCCATGCCGTGATCGACAGGCGCGAGGCCATCGCGGGCGAGGTCCGCAACTGGTTCGCCGAGGCCGGCGGCGCGGACCCCGAAGTTCTGGTCGCAAGCCCCTCGGGCGAACCGCCGCACGCGCTTGAGGGGATGTGCCGGGCCATGTTCCGGGAGTTTTCTCCGTGAGCGGCGCGCTTTACCTGATGCGCCACGGCACGGCGGCTCCGGAGGGGCTTTTGCTGGGGCAGGCCGATGTTCCTCTCCTGCCCGAGGGCGTCGCCCAAGCCGAGCGCAGAAGCCGGGAGTTGAGCGCCGTCACCTTTGATCTGGCCTTTTGCAGCCCGTTGCGGCGCAGCCGGCAGACAGCGGAAATTGTCCTCTCGGGCAACGCGGCCAACGTGTCATCCCTGACAGAGGCGCCTGATCTGCGTGAAATCTCGCTTGGGCGGTGGGAGGGCATGGACAAGCGCTCCATCCTGGCCGCCTTTCCCGATGCCTGGGAGGCCAGGGGCCGCGACATGCTGAACACCCCGGCGCCCGGCGGCGAAAGCTTCGCGGATCTGGCGGCCCGCGTCCTGCCCGCCTTTGCCGCCATCCGCCGCCAGACGGCGGGCCGGACCGTGCTGCTGGTGGCCCATCAGGCGGTCAACCGGGTGATCCTCTCGCATGCGCGCGGCCTGCCTCTGGCCGAACTTTTCACCATCCCCCAGCCCCCGGCCGCGCTGACTCTGCTCGCCAACTGTGAAAGGCAATGCCTCCGGCGGCCGGGGCGCTGCCCCGGACCCCGCCGGGGGAAATGATTTCCCCCGGACCCCCTCAGTTTGGGTTCCGGCGACACGTATCAACATGGCAACACTCCCGTCACCCAATCGCCAGGTCCAGGTACGAAGCTGGGGCCGGCGGCCTGGCGCTGTGGGCAGAGCCCACATGCGATCAAATTGGCTTCGACAAAATTAGAATTGCTGGCCAGACGCAAGGCTTTTTTGAAGGGGAGCTGGACTCTTTGGTCCTGCCCCCCTTCGAAAAAGCCGCGGCAACGACGCCAAAACGAAAAATCAGCGCTTCCCCTCGAAAGGCCAGACGTTGTCGAGCAGACGCGACAGCCAGCCTTGGCGCTGCTTGTCCGCAAGCACGCCCTTGCCGTAGTATTCCACTCTGGAGTCGGCAAGCTGGGTGGATTCGACGGAGT
>JAIRTI010000257.1 GCA_031255035.1 Desulfovibrio sp. | reverse complement strand
GTCTATAATATAGTAATATATTTGAATATTGCTGAAAATATCATCTTACGCCCGTTTTTGGCACGATATCTGCTAAGGATAGAGCACCTCCTAATTTTGCATTTAAGAAACAGGGTGGAAGAGCGTGTGGCTTTTCCACCTCTTCTTAAATTTTAGGGAAGCGCTATTTTCGTTTGAGGATTTTATTGCCGCATTAAAGGAGACCCCTCCTGGAGCGTTCATGTATGAAGAGCATTGGAATGTTTGGAATGATTTCCTCAATATTTCACCGCGCCTTCCGTGATGCGGACGATTGAACTTTCCACGGCCTTCAATAAGGACTACTGATGCACAGCTCCCCGGGCATGCGCGACACCATAACCACCTTTCTGGACCGGGCCGCTTCCGGCCGCGCCTTGAGCGCGGGCGAGGCGGCGTCTCTGCTTCCGTCGCTGTCGGACCATCTGGGCGACGTCCTGGCCTTGGCGCGGCTCTCGGCCTCGGCCGGCGGGGCCTCGCCTTTTTTATGCGGCATCATCAACGCCAAATCGGGCCGGTGTTCCGAAGACTGCGCTTTTTGCGCTCAGGCGGCCCGGCACGACACGGGAGCGCCGGAGTACGCCATGGTCGACGGCCTGAGCCTGTTGCGCCGGGCCGAAGCGCTGGCCGGAAGCGGGGCGCGGTATATGGGCGTCGTCTTCAGCGGCGTCTCTCCCGACAAAGCCGATTTCGAGCGCCTCTGCGAGGACGCGCGCCGGATAGTCGCCCGAGTGCCGATCCGGCTTTGCGCTTCCGTGGGGATTGTGAGCGAGGATCAGGCCAGGGTCTTGAAGCAGGCGGGCTTTTCCAGTTGCCACCACAACCTGGAAAGCGCGCCCAGCCATTATGGCGCCATATGCCGCAGCCACGGCATCGAACGGCGGATTGAAACGGCGCGCAATGCGCGAAAGGCCGGCCTGCGCCTGTGCTGCGGCGGTATTTTCGGGCTGGGCGAGAGTTGGGAGCAGCGCCTGGAACTCTCGGCGCTCCTGGCGGAACTGGATGTGGATTCGATTCCGGTGAATTTTCTGACCCCCATTCCGGGCACGCCCCTGGCCGGAAGGTCCATGCTGCCGCCGGGCGAGGCTCTGGGCGTGGTCGCGCTGCTTCGCCTCATGCACCCGGCGCGGGATATCGTCATCTGCGGCGGCCGCACGGCCGTGCTCGGCGAGTGGGACCGCCTGCTTTTTTCGGCCGGGGCCAACGCCATGATGACCGGCGATTATCTGACCACGAGCGGCAGTGCCGTTGACAGGGACAGAGCCATGCTGGCCGCGCTGGGCATAAGGATCTGACCCGGCAGCAATTCTCATTTTGATGAAGCCGGCCAGTTTGCATGTGGGCGCCGCCCACAGCGCCAGGCCGCCGGCCCCGGCTTCGTGCCTGGACCCGGCGAATGGGCCGGGAGAATGTATCCGGCAAGTCCGCAAAAAGGCTCATAATGAGAATTGCTGCTGACCCGGAGTCAGCCCCGGAACCAGGCGGGAATATGCCTCCAGGCCGATCGCATGGCCCGATTTTTGCGCAGAGCGTCCGGGTCGGCGGCGAAAACGAGCTTCCAGAAACCGGGCCCGTGGTTCATGCAGCGGGTGTGGCAGAGTTCGTGCAGCAGTATATAGTTCGACAGAACCTCGGGGAGAAAGATCAGGCCGATATTGAGGCTGATGGTCCCCTTTGACGAGCAGCTCCCCCAGCGGCTCCGCTGCAGACGCAAGGCCACGCGCTCGTATTTGAAGCCGTGGGCGTCCGCCAGCGCGGCGAGGCGCGGGCCGAAGCGCCGGCGCGCCTCGCCGCGCAGCCATTCACGGACAAGAGCGGCCATGATATCGGGCGCGACGTCGGGCAGCAGCAGGGCTCGTTCGGCTCGCGCCGCCCTTCCCCGCATGAGGGCGGACAGGTCGTGCCCGCGCGCCGTCTCGTCTCCGCCCGGCCCAGCCCTCCCGTCCGGGGGGCTGGGCGCTTCAATCAACGTCCGCGCGTCGCGCGCGCCGGGCAAGAGAGATATCCGTTCACGGCCTCCTTCAAGAAGAAGGGACGCGGGCAGGGCGGGGAAGGGCTTCGGCCTGTAGCCGGCCAGTCGACGCATGGCCCTTTCGATCCAATGTCGGTAGCGCTCAAGCAGGGCGGGCACCATGGAAGCGCAATCGGCCGGGTCGGTCCCGACCGGAAGCACCACCTCAAGCCCTTTGCCAGGGGCCACGCGCAACGATATGCGCCGGGCGCGGCGGCTGACGCGCACGCTGTGCGGCGGAGGAACAAAGGAGTCATCGGCTCTTGCCATGGAACACTCCGCATATGCTTGGGCTTTATAGCAATTAACGCTTGAAACAGTTCGCTTACGGCGGGCAAAGCCCGCCTGCTCCTGTTTCGCGGCAAGGATTTGAAGACAAATCCTTCCAGAGCATTTCACACATGAAATGCTCTGGAGCGGGGTAACTTGAAATACAATGCCTCCGGCGGCCGGGGCTTTGCCCCGGACCCCACCAGGGGAAATGATTTCCCCTGGACCCCTCATTAGGAGCACATAGCGCTTCCTTTCGCAAGCCCTTAGGCCGGACATTCAGCAATTCTTATTATGAGCCTTTTTGCGGCCCCCCATTCGCCAACTGTGAAAGGCAATGCCTCCGGCGGCCGGGGCGCTGCCCCGGACCCCGCCGGGGGAAATGATTTCCCCTATACGCAAGGTTTTTTGAAGAAAACTACAAAAAATATTTCAAATTAATTCG
>JAIRTI010000199.1 GCA_031255035.1 Desulfovibrio sp. | reverse complement strand
TGTGGCAGCGCCGCCCGCGTGGACTGGGATATCTACCGTTTTGACGGCGTCCAGGTCGAGCGCGTCTCTCTGCGTGAAGGCTGCGTCAAGGCCTACAAGAATCCCGACGGCGGCTTGCTGCCGGAAAACCTTGAGCCCGGTGACGCCCCCGAACTGCTGACCCTTATGGCTGTTGACTATATCAACATGGGCGTCATCAAGCTTCAGAAAAGCAGCGTGCCCCAGCCCGAAGCCATCGAGAGCTTTCGCCGCATTCTGGTTCTCGGCGGCGGCTGGACAGGCATCAACGCCGCTCTGGCCGCCTCCAGGACCGGCCTGCCCGTCACCCTGGTGGAAAAGGACGACGAACTCGGCGGCCGCGCCAGAAACTTTCTGAAGACCATACCGCTCAAAGCGCCGCACGACGCGGCCCAGGATGTCGGTCTGGCGGAAAAAATCGCCGCGGTGGAAGCCGACGGCAACATCACGGTCCTCGTCAAAAGCAGCCTGAAAAAGCTCGCCGGCGCGCCGGGCCAGTATGTGGCGACCATTGAAACGCCCGCCGGCGCGCAGAACGTGGAACTGGGCTCGGTTGTCCTGGCCACGGGCTGGCAGCCGCAGGACACCAAAGTCCTTGAGCCCCTGGGCTACGGAAAGACCGACAAGGTCGTCACCGCGGCCGAGTTCGAAAAAATGGCTAAGGACGGCCAAATCAGCGCCAAACGCGTCGCGTTTGTGCTTGATGCCAAACTGTGCATGCCCGCCTGTTCCTGCAAAGGAAGCGGGGATGAAGCCGCGCCCGCCGCGCCCGAAGCTGCCGCCTCCACCCCCGAAGGCGACGGCGCGGAAGCGACTTTCGTGTACGAAGACATGGAGAGCGTCCGGCATCTGGCTTACAGCAACGCCGTCAGCAGCGTCGTCGCCCTGAAGCAGGCCGGCTATGTCGCGGATATGGCGAGCGACAACATCGCCTATATTCTTTACGACAGCATGGTCGTGCAAGGCATATACGAGCGCTATTACAAGGCGGCCCAGGACAAGCCCGGCATCATGCTGACCAAGGCGGACGTGCGGGAGGTTTCCGAAGACGGCGGACGCTTGCTGGTGCGCGCGGACAACACCCTGCTCGGCGGCGCCATAGAACTGGGCGTCGACATGGTGGTGCTGCCCACAGGCATGGTGCCCGCCACCGCCAAAGAGCCGATCATGGAATTCGACTACCGCCAGGGGCCGGCCTTCCCGGATCTGTCCCTGTTCGACGGTTTCGCGGATTCCAACTACATCTGCTTCCCCTATGAGACGCGGCGCACCGGCGTGTACGCCGCCGGCTGCGTTCGCCAGCCCATGACCCTGGACGCGGCTCTTGAAGACGCCAACGGCGCGGTGCTCAAGGCCGTGCAGTGCATCGAGTCCGTGAACAGAGGGGTGGCCGTGCACCCGCGCTCCGGCGATCTTTCCTACCCGGTGTTCAACTTCGTGCGTTGCACCCAGTGCAAGCGCTGCACCGAGGAATGCCCCTTCGGCGCTCTGGACGACGACGAAAAAGGCACGCCCAAGCCCAACCCGACCCGCTGCCGCCGCTGCGGGACCTGCATGGGCGCCTGTCCCGAGCGCGTCATCTCCTTTGACAACTACAACATCGACCAGATCGGCTCCATGATCCGCGACATGAAAGTCCCGGACAACATGGCCGAAGGCGGCCCGCGCGTCATCATCCTGGCCTGCGAAAACGACGCCCTGCCCGCCTTTGACATGGCGGCCATGCGCGGCATGCCGTGGAGCCCCTATGTCCGCATCATTCCGGTGCGCTGCCTCGGCTCGGTAAACGCCATCTGGATAGCCGACGCCATGAGCAAAGGCATTGACGGCGTCATGATGATGGGCTGCAAATACGGTGACGATTACCAGTGCCACTTTGTGAAAGGCTCTGAGATCTGCAACCGGCGCAAGGAAAACATTGCGGAGACCCTGGAGCGGCTCGGCGTCGAGCCTGAGCGGGTGATCCAGTGCCAGGTGGCCATTGACGATTACAACGCCGTGCCCGGGATGGTGGACGAGTTCATGAAAATGATCTTTGAAAAGGGCCCCAACCCGTTCAAGGGCTACTAGGAGGAGATGGAAATGGCAGCACAACCTGTTAGAATAGAACCGGATGTCCAGTTCATACGCGAACTGCGGGCCGCAGGCGGCGACACCCTGAAAAAGTGTTACCAGTGCGCTACCTGCAGCGTGGCCTGTCCCATCTCGCCCGGCGACAACCCCTATCCCCGCAAGGAAATGATCTGGGCTCAGTGGGGCCTGAAAGACAAGCTCGTTTCCGACCCGGACGTCTGGCTCTGCCATAACTGCGGCCAGTGCTCGGATTTGTGCCCGCGCGGCGCAAAGCCCGCTGACCTCATGTCGGCCATGCGCAACATGGCCTACCAGAACCTGGCGCCGTGCGCCCGCATCGCCAGATGGATGAGTTCGCCCAAGGGGCTGCTCCCGCTTTTCGCGATCCCGGCGGTCATCTTCGGCGTCATCTGGTTCCTCATGGCCTTTGTCGTCAACTTTAAGGGGCTGTATAACGGCAGCCTTTTCCCGGCCGGCAGAATCGTTCCCGGCAACGTCTTCTACGGCGACTATACCATCGACCCGGTCTTCATTCTGGTGACCATCTTCATCGTCGCCGCGTTCTGGAAAGGGGTGAAGAACCTCATCAGGGCCATCGCCCCGGAAGGCTCGGTCATGATGCTCGGCAAGAAAAAGCGCCTTCTGGTGTGCCTCATCGAAGTCATCATGCTGGAAGTGCTGCCCCACAGCAAGTTCAGCGAGTGCGGCGAAGAGCCCAAGGAAAAGGTCATCCGTAAAATCGGCCACATGTGCCTGCTTTTCGGTTTCCTTGTCCTTGCGGTCGTCACCGGTTGTTTCTTTATGGCTCACTGGGGCGGGCGTCTACCGGGGCTTGAGTTCATCTACATGGAAGTGCCCCTGCCTTTCACGAACCCGTTCAAAATCCTCGCCCAGCTCGGTATGGTCCTCATGCTCGTCGGCCTGACCCTGCTGACCATCCGGCGCAAGGACCTTAACCCGACCAAGCAGACCTCAAGCTGGTACGACTGGTATCTGATCGGCGTCATCTGGGCCGTATGGCTCACGGGCACGCTCACCCAGTTCTTCCGACTGGCCGACTGGACGGTGCTCACGTATACCATTTACTACCTGCACCTGGTGACGGTCTTCATGCTTCTGGCCTATCTGCCCTGGTCAAAGCTGGGGCACCTGGTGTACCGGACAGCGGCCATCACCTGGATCCGCTACATGGGCCGCAAGTAAGCGGTATTGGCGACAACAGTCGGGCGGGGCCGGAGGCCGCCGCCCCCATACATACAAGAAATTCGCATACGACTAAGGAGGCTCACATGTCTGACGAAGGCCGCAGAGTTTTTCCCATGGAAACGGCCCTTGGCGTGGTCGCCGGCAAAGGCGGCGAGGATGTCCTGGACTTCATGGGCTACGCCCTGGGACGCGCTGTTGACGATGACTGCCGCCCGGCCGTCAACCCCATGGTCAAAGGCTGGCTCTACTCTCTGAACCCCGAGTTCATCAAGGCCGAGTTCAACGAAAACATCAGCTACGCCAGTTGGCTTTCAGAGCAGAAGAGCAAATTCGGGGACAATGTCTCGATTACGCCCATGCCCGCTCATGAACTGGCCGGCATCAACACTCTTTTTGACACCGTTGAAGCGGCGAAGCAGGAAGCGGAAGATAAAAACAGCGAAGCTGAAGAAGCCGCCGCCGCCAAAGCGGCTGCGGAAGCCGAAGCCGCTTCCCTTGCTCCTTTCAAGAAAAAGGCCGAAGACCTTGAGGCCAAGGTCGCTCAGTTGGAAGAGAAGAGCAAGGCGCTGAACGCCGAAGTGGCCGAACTGAAAGAAAAGCTGGCCTCTTTTGACGGCAAGGTGGCTGTTGACGAGAAAGAGATTGAAAAGGCCGTCAAGGATATCGTGCAAAAGGCCGTGGGCGGCCTTGTGGCCGCCGGCGGCGTCGCCGGGGCCGCGACCTCTGCCGACGGCGGCGAAGCCCCGGCCGCTGAAGAAGCCGCCTCGGCCGACGGCGGAGGGGTTCCCGACAGTTTCGGCTTCGGCGCATCCGGATCGGACGGCGACGGATTCGGCTTCTAGAGTATTTCACATATGAAACGCTCGGCAAGGATTTGTCCGCAAATCCTTGCCGCGAAACAGGAGCAGGCGGGCTTTGCCCGCCGTAAGCGAACTGTTTCAAGCGTTAATTGCTATAGGTAAGCGCCATTTTCCGTTTTGGCGTCATTGCCGCAACATTTTTGAAGGGGGGCAGGACCAGAGAGTCCAGCCCCCCTTCAAAAATGCCTTGCGTCTGGTCAAAACGAAAAACAGCGCGGAGTAACTTTGAAATACAATGCCTCCGGAGGCAGCAATTCCTAATTTTGTCGAAGCCAATTTGATCGCATGTGGGCTCTGCCCACACCCGCCAGGGCCTTGCCGGCCCTGGACCCGGCGATTGGGTGGCTGATCGTTGCGCCCTGTTGCTATGTGCAGCCGGAACCCAAGTGGCTCCCTGTTGATACGCGCAGCCG
>JAIRTI010000110.1 GCA_031255035.1 Desulfovibrio sp. | reverse complement strand
GGAGGCGACAAAGGCGGCGTCCAGGGCGAGGAGTCCGTCCAGACGCGCCTGTCCGGGGCCCAGAGCGGCGAGGCAGCGTTTATAGAGGCGCAGGCGCAAGGCTTTGGGCATGGTTCCGAGCAAGGACCGGGGGAGGGTGATGGCTTGTCCGCCATTGGCGGTGAAAGCCGCTTTCTCGGGGCTGCCGGACGAGGCGTTTTGTCCGGCGCGGTCGAGCAGGGCGTCAAAGTAGCGGGCATCAATGCCCCCCAGCCGCCACAGGCCGGCCGCGTTCTCCAGGAAGGACGGATTTTCTTTCAGGATGGCGGGCAGGAGGCGGCGCCTGACCCGGTTCCGGAAAAAGCGATCGTCTTCGTTGCTTTCATCGTGAGCCAAGGCGGGCGTAAGACCGGAGAGAAAGTCTTCAATGGCCTTTCGGGGCGTGAGAAGCAGGGGTCGAAACAGTTTTCTTTCAGGCGCCCAGGCGGGCATGCCGGCAAGGCCGGGCCATCCGGCGCCGCGAATAAGGCGCATGAGGATATCTTCGGCCAGGTCGTTGTTGTTGTGGCCGGTCGCAACGGCGTCCGCGCCTTGCTCGCTCCTGGTCCGCTCAAGAAAGGCATAGCGGGCGTTGCGGGCCGCCTCTTCAAGCCCGGCGCCGTCGTTGCCGCGTTCTCCGGCCACATCGGCCCTTCCGGTGCTGAGGGAAAGACCCAGGGCCCGGCAGAAGTTTTCGCAGGCGGCGGCTTCGGCAGCGGCCGAAGGGCGAAGCTGATGGTTCAGATGGGCGGCATGCAGGGAAAACCCGGCTTTGGGCGCCAGATAACGGCAGGCCAACAGCAAAGCGGTGGAATCGGCCCCTCCGGAATAGGCGACGACCAGGCGTTTTCCCGCAAGGCAAAGGCCAAGGTCCTTTTCGACAAAGCGCAGCATGTCGAGGCAGAATCTGGCCTTGGCCGGAGGCAGATCTTGAAGGCGTCCGGGGATCGGGCAAGGGGGCGGGCTTGCGGGCATCGTTGGGAACAAGAATTCAGAAGGAGACGCCCAGTTCCCGGAGCATGTCTTCGAGATAGCGGATCATATGGTTGCGCAGGTCTTCATGGGCGAAGGACACGCATTTGCATGTAATGCGGCCCATGCCGCGGACCAGCAGTTCCATGTGCACGGCGTTGCTGCCCACCTCCAGGGCCAGGCAATAGGGGCCGCAATGCTCATAATGAGCCAGTTGATCGCCGGTGAGCATGGCCTTGGGAACGGGCAGCCAGTATATCCCCTCAAGCCCGGCCTGGAGTTCCATGTTCAGCAGCCGCGCGTTCACGGCCGCGATGTCGGCCTCTTCCAGCTGGTCGATGGCGTAGGTTCTCATACCGGATCGCGGTCCTTTGCGCGGTGCGGGTCAGCGCGGTTTTCGCCTTCGTCCCGCGTGGGGATCGTCCGGCACTCTGTCGTCATCCAGGTTGAATATGCGTCTCAGCAGCACGATATGCCGTTCCGAGGCTTCATCCTCCTCAGAGCGGCGCTTAAGGAAGGTTATCGGCTCATGGATGAGTTTCTTTACCACGGAGGAAAGCATGGCCCGCAAAATCTCCTGTGATTCATCAGGCATCGGGCCCAGGCGCTTGAGCGTGCGCTCCAGTTCTTCCTTGGCGATGCTTTCGCCCATGCGTACGATATCGACTATCGTAGGCTGCAATTCAAGTGATTTCAGCCAGGTACAGAACGCGAGCGCTTCCTCTTCAACGATCAGGCGTCCGCGTGACGCCTCTTCGCGGCGGTGGGCCATGTTTTCTTCCACCACTTCCTTGAGGTCGTCGATGTCGTAGAGGTAGATGTTGTCCAGGCTGTTCACGTCCGGGTCGATATCGCGCGGCACGGCGATATCGATGAAGAACATGGGCTTGTTCTTGCGCCTGCGCAGCACCGCGCGCATGTCTTTGGCGCGGATGATCGGCTCGTGGGCGCCTGTCGAGCTGATTACGATATCAACCTTGGCAAGCTGCGGTATCAGTTCGTCAAAATGAACGGCTTCCCCGTCGTATTGTTTCGCCAGTTGGAGCGCGCGCTCAAAGGTTCTGTTGGCTACCCGCACCGAGGCGATGCCGGAATTGACCAGGTGGGTGGCGGCGAGTTCGGCCATCTCGCCCGCGCCGATGAGCATGGCGTGGGTTTCCCGCATGTCGTCAAAAATGCGCTTTGCCAGCTCGACGGCGGCGTAGCTGATGGAAACGGCGCTGGAGGCGATGGCGGTTTCCGTCCTCACCCGTTTGGCTACGGAAAAAGCCTTGTGCAGCAAACGGTTGAGGATGGTCTTGGCGTTGCGCTTCTCAAGGGCCGCCCGGTAGGCGTCCTTCAACTGGCCCAGTATCTGCGGCTCGCCCACGACCATGGAGTCCAGGCTCGAAGCCACGGCGAACAGGTGGCGCACCGCGTCCGGACCCTGGTGAACATACACATAGGGCTTCAAGCGGCTCACGTCCTCCTGCCGGGCTTCGGCCCAAAAATCGAGAAGCCGTTGCGGCGTGTCCTTGTCCCTGCCCACCGCCACAAGTTCGACCCGGTTGCAGGTGGACAGGATCATACATTCCAGAACGCCGCTGTCTTGCGGGGTCTGATCGGCAAGGGCGGGGTCGCTCAAGGCGAAGCGTTCCCGCACTTCCACCGGGGCCGTTTTATAGTTGAGCCCCACCAGATACAGTTCTTTATCCATGTTCAGGGCATCAGTTGCAGGCTGTGATGGGAAACCGCGTAGTCGAAAACCAGGGACAGAGCGGAAATGCCGAAAATGACAATAGCCATGACAGCGGTTTTTCTGCCGCGATAGCCAATGGCTGCGCGCTGGTAGAACAGCAGCGCATAGAGAAACCATATGAAAAGGGAAAGGATCACTTTCGGGTTTTCAACCACGGAGCGGGTCATGGGCGCCCAGATGAAGCCGGACATCAGCCCGAGCGTGTAGAACGGAAAACCGGCCATAACGGCCACCGAGTTCACTCTGTCGTAGGTGCTCAGGGACGGCATGTCTTTTGTGAATTCCGCCAGAGGAATTTTGTTTTTGATTTTACTTTCGGTGTAGACGAACAGGAGCCCGGCGCCAAAAGCCATGGTCAGCATGCCGATGCTTATGTATAGCGACCAGATGTGCAGCCCGAAAAAAAGTCCGGACAAATGCCGCGGCAGGATGTCGCGCAAGCCCGCAAGCTGAAGCGAAAAAAGCGACAGCAGCATGGCCAGAGGCGCGGCGGTCATTCCGAGGAACGGATAGCGCAGCCAGCGCCATGCCGCCAGGTAGAAGAGAATCAGGCACCAGGCCAGCAACTGGATGTGGTAGGCCGCGGACAATCCTCGCGGCCCGAATTCCAGAAAGAGCTTGAGCAGAAACACGCTGTGCAGCGCGAAACCCGCCAGGGTCAGCAGATTGGCGGCACTCTTGACGGCGGGCCTCCGGGCCAGGGTGCCCAGCACGATGCCCAGGGCGCCCAGAGAATAGCAAAAGATAACGGCTATAAACAGCAGCGTTTTATATTCCATGCAAGACTTCTCCTACACGGGCGCGCAGTTTTTCGGGCAACAGTTCGCGAAGCAGGCTTTCGGCCCGGTCTTTTTCTCCCGAGGCCAGGTGCCCTGCCAGGGGCGATGTCACAAGCATGCGGAAGACATCCCGGTTGCGCGTCGACGGCAGCCCGAGATCAAGAATAAGCGGTCGAAGCCGGGCCATGACGCGAAGAAGCGGACTATAGCGCGAAGCCACAAAGGCTTCAAGTTCCTGCCGCAGTTCCCTGACCAGAGCCGGACTGTGCCCGCCGCTGCTCAAGGCGACGGTCAGCCCGTCCTTGTCAAAGTGGGCCGGCGCCAGGCAATCCCCGGCATCGGGCGGGGCCGCGCAGTTGCACAGCACGCCGCGTCCGGCGCAGATTTTCGCCACGGCGGCGTTCAGCGCCAAATCGTTTGTGGCCGCGAACACCAGATGCCGGCCTTCGATATCGCCGGCCTCGAAGGGGCGCGCCAGCCAGACGATCCGCTCCGAACTGAACTCCGAGCGCCCGGAGTCGTCAAGGGCCGGGTCAACCACCGTGAGACGCCCCGGCCCTGCCTTGAGCAGGGAGACGATTTTCCTGCGGCCGACCTCGCCGAAGCCGACCACAAGAACGTGTTTGCGGCTGAGATCGAGAAAGAGCGGATAGTGCGTCATGTCTGCCTTATACGGAGAAAAAGGGGCCGGAAAGAACTACGGAAGACCGGGCGTTGAGCCTGGAAGACCGGTTTTGCCGACAAGCGCGGGCCGCCAGATGGCAGCCGGGGGGCAGCCCCGGCTTGTCGCAAGGGATCGGCGGCGGCTTACGCTCAGACGCGGCACAGCTCTTCGCTGCTGAAAACGCGCACGCCGTTCTTCTGAAGGATTTCCATGGCCAGTTCGGAGCGGACAAAGCGGAACACGATGATGGCTTCCGTGCTTTGGTATGGAAAACCGTACATATATTCGACATTGATGTCGCACTGTTCCAGAATGCAGAGAATGGCGTGCAGCCCGCCCGGAGAGTGACTGACTTCAACCGCCACGACGCAGGTACGGCCGACGGTAAAGCCGCCTTTTTTCAGGGCGGCCTGGGCGCTTTCCGGGTCGTCGACAATGAGGCGCAGAATGCCGAACTCGGAGGTGTCCGCCAGGGACAAGGCTTTGATGTTGATATTGTTCTCGGCCAGAATGCCGGTCACCTCGGCCATGCGCCCGGCTTTATTTTCAAGAAAGATGGAAAGTTGTTCAACTTTCATGGCGACTCCACTAGCAAAGAATTTCAGGTCGTTGTCATTCCGGAATGCATAGCATTCCATGGCGATTCTGACAACTATTGATGATCGGGCGCGATCGGGCGCGGCAATTCTCATTGTGAGCCTTTTTGCGGCCCTTCAGTCGCCAACTGTGAAAGGCAATGCCTCCGGCGGCCGGGGCGCTTCCCGGGTATTGCCCACACGCCACATGGGCGCACAGCGTTTCGCAGACCAATCGCCGGGTCCAAGTACGAAGCTGGGGCCGGCAAGGCCCTGGCGCTGTGGGCGGAGCCCACATGCAAACTGGCTGGCTTCATCAAAATGAGAATTGCTGCAAAAGGTGAGTGCGTATTGCCAAGCAGGGTTCTTTTGAATACAGTCACGAGAATACAAATTTTCGTGACTATGGCGGTCGCGCTCTTTTCAGCCGGACCGCCTTTTTCAGGAGGCCGCCATGTATTTCGCCGTCGCCGGAATTGAAGTTTCGCCCCTTGTGCCGCCCCTCGCCGCGTTCTGCGTGTCCTTTTTCGCCTCCATGGGCGGCATTTCCGGGGCCT
>JAIRTI010000272.1 GCA_031255035.1 Desulfovibrio sp. | reverse complement strand
TTTTTTTCGCTTTGCCTCGGGGTCGCCGTCGGCGTGGCGGTCGTGCTGTTCCTTTTCGGCATCCGGGCCCCCTGGGCGCTTGTCGCCCTGGCCTGTTCGTTTGCCGCCCTGCTCGGCGTGGGGCTGTACTTCGCCTCCAACCGGAAACTCCTGTCCGTGCCCGCCACCCTGGCGGCCAATGGCGTGCATATCGGCCTGCTTATGATGATTATCGGCGTGGCCGCCTCCGGCCCTTACCAGCAGAAATATACCTTGGAACTGAACCGCGGAGGCGAGGGCGTGGCCGGCGACTACCACATCACGCTGAACGAGCTTTATGAGGGCCAGTCGGAACCCGGCCCTGACGGCAAGCCCAACTATATATTCATAGAAGCCGAGCTTATGGTCAGGAACAAGGCGGGCGGCCTTATCGGCAAACTTTCGCCCCAGCGCCGCCTGTACGCCAACTTTGAAAGCCAGTCCTATGCCGAGGTGGACACGCTTTTCAGCCTGAACAACGAAATCTACGCCACCCTCGCGGGCCTTGACGCCAATAACCGCGCCACTGTGGCCGTTAATGTCAACCCGCTCGTCAACTGGCTCTGGATAGGCGGCGCTTTGATGAGTCTTTTCCCGTTCGGAGGCCTTGCCCGCATCCGGCGTGAAGAAAAAGACGAGGGAACCGGGGACTGACCGGCGCGCCATGTTGTTGCAGCTTCGCGATATCGCCCGCTTCTACGGCAGCCGCCTTGTCTTCAAGGGGGTGAGTCTTGGCGTTCGGCGGCAAAGCGTCACCCTGCTCGCCGGGGCCAACGGGGCGGGCAAATCCACCTTGCTGAAAATCATGGCCGGCCTCATCCGGCCCTCGGCCGGCGACATCCTCATGGATGACGGCAAGGAGGCCGTGAGCGTCGGCTTTCTCGGCCATATGACCTTTCTCTACCCCGAACTGAGCGCCATGGAAAATCTGCGCTTCTGGGCCAAGCTCCACAGGCTGGCTCTGCCCTTGTCCTCCTTTGAGGATATGCTTGAACGGGTTGATCTGTCAGCCTTTGCCGGGGAAAAAGCCAAGTCCTTTTCCCGGGGCATGGCCCAGCGCCTGAATCTGGCCAGGGTCTTTCTGCCGCGCCCCGCTCTGCTTCTGCTGGACGAACCCGGCACCGGCCTGGACACGCGCTCCACCGCCATTCTCCACCGTGAAATAGCCTCGGCCAAAGCGGACGGCGCCGGCATAGTCTGGATTACTCACAGCCTTGAAGACGACATCGCCCGCGCCGACACTGTCGCCTTGCTGGCCGACAGACGTCTCGCATTTTCCGGTTCGGTCGAGGACTACAAACGCCGGCGCGGGGCTTTGCCGACGTCGGCGATTGAAGCAAGGCCCGATGACGTCAACACGCGCATGGCCGGCGGGGGCGAGCCATGCTGAAAGCCGCCCTCCTCATCGCTTCCAAGGATTTACGCCTGACCATGGGGCGCGGCAGCGGCCTGTTGCAGGCGCTTTTGCTGGGGCTGCTGCTTATCTTCGTCTTCAGCCTGTCCCTGACTCCCGGTCAACGCATGAGCGCTCAGGGGGCGGCCGCCATTTTCTGGATGGCTTCGGCCTTCTGCCAGGTGCTGATTTTCAGCACGCTTTACGGGCTTGAGGAAATAAACGGCCAGCGCCAGGGCCTTGTTCTTGCCCCTTCCCCGGCCCAGGGCGTCTGGCTGGGCAAGGCTCTGGCCGGGTTGTGCCTGCTTGTGGCCTCGCAGACGCTTTTTCTTCCGGCCACAATCGTTTTTCTCGGTCAGGAGATTTCAGATCTCTGGCGCCTGGGCCTGGCTATTGTCATTATCGGCGATATCGGTATTGTGGCCATAGGCTCATTGCTCGGCGCCCTGTCTCAGGGGCAATCGGCCAGGGAGTCCTTGCTCAGTATCGTTCTTTTCCCGCTGCTGGCGCCGCTTTTTCTCGGCGGCATCCGTATCGGCTCGGCCGTGTTCAGCGGCAAATTGTCCGAAGGCGCGGACGGCTGGTTCGGCATCGCCCTGGCCTTTGACGCCATCTTTGTGGCGTCGGCCCTGGCGCTTTTCCCCTCTGTCTATAACGCGGAAGAATAACGCGGTATGAACGGTTCTTTTCACAGCACACGCGGTTCCGGCGTCATGGCCGGGCTTTACCCGCTGGCGCCGTTCCTGGCCCTGGCCGGCGGTTTTTTACTGGCGGCCTGTCAGTGGCTTATTCTTGTATACGCGCCCACCGAGGCGACGCTGGGGCTGCCTCAGAAAATCTTCTACCTCCACCTGCCCCTGGCCTGGTGGGGCTTGTTCAGCTTTTTCCTGGTGTTCATCGCCAGCGGCGCCTATCTGGCGTCCCGCAAGCGCTTCTGGGACGTCCTGGCCGGGGCGGCGGCCGAGATCGGTCTGGCGCTTGCGGCGCTGGCCCTGATTTCCGGCGCCATATGGGCCAAAACCTCCTGGGGACTGTGGTGGACCTGGGACGCCCGCCTGACGACAACGCTGGTCATGTGCTTCATCTACGCCGGCTACCTTGTCGTTCGCGGCATGGACATGCAGCCCGACAGACGTGCCCGGATAGCGGCCGTCCTGGGCATTGTCGCTTTCCTGGACGTGCCGCTGGTCTTCTTTTCGGCCAGACTCTGGAGCTATATCCATCCGCCTTCAATCAGCCTTGAACCCGAAATGAAGCACACGCTCGTCGCCTGCATCGCGTCGTTCGCCCTGCTCTGGCTCGGACTGTTGCTTTTCCGGTGGCGACTGGCCCAGGACGCCATCAACCTTGAAGAAACGACCAAAGAACGCCTGATGCGCCGGGAATAATTGGAACCAGACAGACGTTAATCATATAAATCATCAGCTTATTATTGAGGATACCCATGAACAGCTATGAATGGATACTGTACGCCGGCATTGCCGTGTGGTCGGGGCTGGGCCTGTATCTTGCCCTGCTCGCGCACAAACAGGCCGGTCTGAGCAGACGCATAAAGCAACTGGCCCGCCTGATGGAGGACGAACGATGACCGAAAGCGCACGCGCCGTTCCGCCGTTTTTACTCCTGATTGCCCTTCTCTCGCTGCTGGCCATGTTCGCGGCTTCGTTCCAGGCCTTCCTGCCCGTGCCTATGCCGCATGGCAAAAGCGACGCAAGCTCCGGCGCGGCCCCGGACGGGCCGGCGCCGCTCAGTCTGGGCGCGATGCCGGATGCCGGGCCCGAGCTTGCCCTGTCGGAACAAACAGCCGACACCGTGACGGCGCTGATGCGAAAAATCCAGGCAAACCCCAACGACGCCGCTGCCTTGACCGAACTTGGCGACATCTTTCTTATGGCCGGAGACTGGAATCGCGCGGAACTCTTTCTCGGACGCGCCATTATCAGCAAACCGGCCGATATCCGGTCGCGCTCCATGCTGGGCCTGGCCCTGTATAAACAGGGCCGCATGGCCGAAGCCGCCAAGACCTTTGAAGAACTGATCGCCGTTGAGGAAAACGCGGCCGCGCTGTTCAACCTGGCCATCATCTATAAATATCAGCTCGACAAGGGCGCTCAGGCGGACGAGTTGCTGGAAAAGCTGCTGACGCTGACCAATGTTGACGTCGACACCGTGGAAAAAGCGAAAAAAGAACTGGGGCGGGACTAATGGTTATCGGCAAAATAAACATGACAAAATCCATCAGGATTTTGCGCCGCCGGATACGGCGCGAGTCAGCGGAAAATCACACTTTTCCCCAGACGATGCGAGGCTGGTCATGAACGGTCTTGACGCCATAGCCTGTATCGCCGAACGTAAAATCCTGGAAGCTGCCGAGGACGGCGCCTTTGACAACCTGCCCGGCATGGGCAAGCCCCTTGTCTTTGAGGATCTTTCCCATCTGCCCGAAGACTTGCGCATGGCTTATACCCTGTTGAAAAACGGGGGTTTTCTGGAAAAAGCCCCTGAACAGGGAAGCCCGGTCGCCATGAGCGATCTGCTTCCCCGCGAACACGAAGAAGGCCGCATGTACGGCAAGATGCGGCGCCTCGACGTCATGATGTCGCGGGTCCGCCGCCTGGAACGCCTTTTCCTGCCCGACGACTTCCGGGAGGAGACGGACCTTGCCGACTCTCCGTACATTGATAGTCTGCTGAAACGAGTATAAA
>JAIRTI010000028.1 GCA_031255035.1 Desulfovibrio sp. | reverse complement strand
CTTGCCGGCCCCAGCTTCGTACCTGGACCCGGCGATTGGGTGACTGAAGTGCCGCCCTGTTGCCGCGCGCAGCCGGAACCAAACTGAGGGGTCCAGGGGAAATCATTTCCCCTGGCGGGGATTCCAAAGGGGCAGCGCCCCTTTGGCCGCCGGAGGCATTGCCTTTCAAAGTCAATCCGCTCCAGCCCGGTCATTTATCCTGCGGGAGGACGCTTTGGGAAAAGCTGCGGATAAAGGCGCCGCAGTCCTCGGGGGACATCGGCTCCGAAAACCAGTAGCCCTGGAAGGTGCTGAAGTTCAACTCCAACAGGGTTTCAAGCTGTTCCTGCGTTTCGACGCATTCGGCCGACGTCTTTATGCCCAGATCCAGCGCGAATTCCTGACTGGAGCCGATGACGTCCTGATTAAACGGGTTGATGTCGATATTTTTGGTCAGAACCCTGTCTATCTGGAGTTCGGCCAGGGGCAGGCGTTTGGCCTGGGCCAGCGATTGAAAGCCTTTGCCGAAGTCGTCGACGGCCAGGCCGACGCCGATGGCGTGCAGGGCTTCAAGGGCGGGCAGGTAGCGCGAGGTCGGGTCCAGGGCCAGATTTTCGCGCACTTCAAAAAGAATGGCGTCGGACGGCAGGTTGTTTTTGACGTACAGGGAATCGAGCATGGCCGGAAAGTTTTTGTCCTGAAGCTGGCTTTCCGACACGTTGAGCGAGACCGTGGTGAAGATTCCGGATTTACGCCACCGGCATTGCTGCTCAAAGGCCATCCGCATCACCAGGTTGTCCAGTTCCCTGATCAAATCGGCGTCTTCGGCGATGGCGAGCGTGAGAACCGCGGGCACCTGCCCGTAAAAGGGATGGTGCCAGCGCAGCAGGGCTTCGACGCAGGGCACGGTTTTGGAGACCACGTTGACGCGGGGCTGGTAATGAAGCCCTATGGCGCCGTCCAGGCCTTTCAGGCTTTTGGTCATGTCGTTGACCAGGAAGCGGGCCAGGGCGCCGGGGTTGCCCGGTCTGTCCGTGCAGCGTTTGCCGCTGAGGCCGTGAGTCTGCGTCGCGGCGATGCCCACCAGTTCGGTAAAGGTCGCGCGCCGCGTGCCGATTTTGATTTTATCCGCCAGGCTGACAAAAGGCAGATAGATACAGGTCGATACGCCGAGGTTGAACAGTTGCAGGGCCACGCCGCGCCATGAATCGGTGGCGATGAAGGCGTTGATGACGGGGGGGGTTATCCAGTCCACCTGGTATACGGGCACGGGCGCCAGACCGTAGAGAACGGCAAGGTATGAAATAACCAGAAGCGCCAGGGGAACCATGACAAAGGGCAGCAGAAACGCCGGGTTAAGCACAACCGGCAGGCCGAAAACCAGAAGCTCGTTGATGTTGAATATGCCCGGCACCAGGGAGATGGCGGCGACGCGGCGGGTGCCGTGATCTTTGCTGTGCAGGAATATCGCGGTCAGAAGGCCGAGGGTGGCCCCGGAGCCTCCCATATATATATAGACGTCAAAAAAGTACTTGGTAAAGATGTGCGGCGGCGGCAAGTGGTTGTTGATGGCCAGGCTGTTCACCTCCATACCCCGGATCAGCACGTGATGGGTTATGGGGTCGAGCAGGTCCGCGCCGTGGATGCCGAAGAACCAGCACAACTGAACAAGGAAAGCATAGAGCGCCCCCAGGCCGAAGCTGTCGTGGGCATCGGCGAACAGGCCGCGTATGGCTTCATAGAAGGCCAGGTGCAGGCTCTCAATGCCGAATATGTGCAATAACTCTCTGGCCGCCACAAACACGGCCAAGGTAATCAGCACCGGCAGCAGGGTGTCGAACATATGGGGCAGAATCGGGTCGACCCCTTCGGAGTAAAAAGAAAGGCGCAGCCTTTTGAATCGGCACAGACGCAGAAAAAGGCTGCACGACGCGAAGGTGATGACCAGGGCGCCGAACAGGCCGCGAATGCCGGCCCAGGGCAGGATCATGCCGTCGGGCCCGAAACCGGGGCCGATCATGATGAACATGCAGGAAAAGGCGGTGATGCTGCCCATGACGGGCAGCACACTGTTGTTGGGGAGCTTTTTGTTGTGCAGGTTCATCAGGCAGTCGCTCAAGGTGAAGGTGGTCACCATGGCGAGAATTTCGATCGAGGCGTTATAAAGAATCGCTCCGGGCATCTTCCATCCAGGGCCGAAAAGTTCGGTCATGAAGTGCTGGTAGGCGATCAGGGGGAAGTTGTTAAATAGAATGGCAACGGCCGCGGCAAGCAGCAGGGGCATGACCAGCATGACCCCGTGACGGAACGCGCGCAGCAGCGGCGCTTCGTTGAGGTTCAGCATGGCATGGATAAAGTCCTTCCGCTCGGGGGACGCGAAAGACGCGCCACCGGCGGCGGATTGGCCGGGCTGATGGGAGTTTGTCTGCGACATGCCTTGTCTTATGGCTCACATGCGGGCAGGGGTCAAGATACTGTGAAGCGCTGATTTTTCGTTTTGGCGTCGCTGCCGCGACTTTCCGTCCTGTATTGTCCCGGCGGGCTTGCGAAAAAATCTGAGAGTACACGCTTACATCCCGATTTTCTTGTTGATCCACGTTCAGAAATCCGCCATTATCCCT
>JAIRTI010000263.1 GCA_031255035.1 Desulfovibrio sp. | reverse complement strand
CCCTGCAAAAACATCCAGGCGTTGTCCGGGGCGATGGCCGCGCCCAGATTTCTCAGGGGCACCACGCGCATGCGGGTGATATAGGGCGGCGCGTCGCCGAAATCATGGGCGTAGCGCTTGCCGTGGTAACTGCCGTCCGGCTCGTTGTAAAGGGCGAAGCGCGCGTTGCGCCAGTCAAAACTGTCGCCGTCCACCACGATGCCGCCGATGGCCGTGCCGTGCCCGCCTATCCACTTGGTCAGGGAATGGATGACGATGTCCGCCCCATGTTCAAGCGGCCGCAGCAGATAGGGGGTGGCGAAGGTGGCGTCCACGATCAACGGCAGGCCTTTGGCGTGGGCCATGTCCGCGTAGGCGGCTATATCAGCGACATCAAGGCCTGGGTTGCCGATGGCCTCGATATACACGGCCCTTGTGCTGTCGTTGACCAGGGCGGCCATGGCGTCCACGTCGCCGGCCCCGGCCATGCGCACGCTCACGCCGAACCGGGGCAGGATCGCGTCAAACATGGAGTAGGTGCCGCCATACAGGTTGCTGGCCGCTACTATCTCGTCCCCCTGCCTGGCCAGGTTGATGATGGCGTAAAAAACCGCCGAGGTGCCGGAAGCCAGGGCGAGGGCGAGGGTCCGCGTCCCGTCCGGACGGCCGCAGCCTTCCAGCAGGGACACGCGCTCCTCAAGCACGGCCTGGGTGGGGTTGCTGACGCGGGTGTAAAAATAGCCCGGCTCTTCCAGGGCGAACATGCCGGCGGCGTGGGCCGCGTCCTTAAAGGTGTATGACGTGGTGCGGTGCAAAGGCACGCCACGGGCCAGAGTCGTGGCTTCGGGGCTGTAGCCGCCGTGCAGGGCCAGGGTTTCAAAGCGCTGTTTCATAAGATCACCATGGATTCGGTCCCGACGGACCGCTGTTGAGGGGAAAGGGAGACTGCATTCATATGTTGAATACCGCAGCTTGCGGCCCCGCACAAGGCGCCTTTCAAAAAAATGACAAAGCCAACCGCTCCGGGGACAAAAAAAGACAGAGCCCGGTGATTCCATTGAACAAGCGCGTTGTGGCACGAGCTTTGCTTTATTAAAAAGCGCGGCAACGCTCACAGGGTTGGCCCCGGCGGAATTTATCCGCCCGCAACGGGCGCCGTCAAAGCAAAAAAGCCGCGACAGGAGCATTCCATGGTCAACGGCAAACTGGTAATGACATACGGCGGTTCGCCCACGCCCGCAAAGGCCCCGCAACGAAACAACCGCTTCAATCGCGGCGCGGATGCCTTTTCAGCCTATCTGACCAAAGAGACTCCGGCCCAGGCCGTCAATGCGCCCCAGACGCCCCAGACGTCCCAGACGTCCCAGGCTCCTCGGGCGGTACGCGCAAAAAGCCAGCCCTTGCCGGCAACGCGCGCCGGCGATACCGATACCCGCCTGCACCTCGGGCATATGCCCGAAAGCTATCTTTCCGGCCGCGCCCGTGATTTCGGCCAGGCCATGCCCACCGGCCAGTCCAGAGCCCAGGCCAGAGAACTGGTCCGCCCGGCCGCCCAGACCATGTCGGCGCACGCAAACGCGCCAGGGATGACCACGCTCGCCGCCCAGCCCCAGGCCCTGGCCGCCAAAAGCGCCCCGCGCATATCCGGCCGCCCGATAACCGGGCGCAACCAGATCGGCATGGTTGACACGCGCAAAATGGCCCAAGGCCGCAGCACCCTCGCCGGCCGGGGCGACCTGAACTATGCCTCGCCAACGGCCAACGCCGCCCTCGAGCAAAGCCTCGGCCAGGACATGAACCGGATGCAGAGCGCCCATGCCCCGCGCCAGAACGCCTTTGTCGCCCGGAATACCCAGGCCGACATGTACGCCCGGTTCTCGACGCGCTTTGGAGCGGACTACTCCGGGCAAAGCTTCATCGCCCACGGCTTTGCCGGTAAAAACGCTGAAATAGCCATGAAAAACATGGGCTATGACCGCCAGGAAGCCAGAAACCTGCAAACCTTCGCCCGGCGGCTGGAGCCCGACCCCTACGCCCTCAAAAGCAAGGATTCCGCCCCTCCGGGAACGACCTTCGGCAGCACCAGGCCGGTCGAATTCGCCCAGGGCGAGGACAAGTCCCGTACCGCCGTGCTGACCCGCAGCCACAAACGCAAAACCGGAGAACCGTCCAGGCGGAGCTACCCTGCCAACTCCCTGGTCACCACGTTCTATAACAAGGCGGACAAGGGCCTCGGCGCCCTGGCGGCCAAATTCGAGTCGGGCGAGGAAGGCATCGCCGCCATCGGCTATGATCGCAAGGGCGGCACCTCGTACGGCAAATACCAGATCGCCTCCCGCCCTGGAACCATGTCCAGTTTTATCAGCTACCTGCAAGAAAACGCGCCGGATATCGCCACGCGCCTGACCTCGGCCGGCCCGGCCAACACGGGCGGACGCTCCGGCAAAATGCCGCAGGAGTGGCGAAAAATCGCCTCGGAGCAGCCGGATCGTTTCGAACAACTGCAAAGCGACTTCATCCGCACCAGTCACTTCGAGCCGGCCATGCAGGCCATCAACGCCGTCACGGGCGTAGCTTTTGAAAGAATGCCCTCCGCCTTGCAGGAAGTGCTCTTCAGCACCGCTGTCCAGCACGGCCCGGCCGGGGCCACGCGCATCATCAGTCAGGCCCTGCGCCGGGTTGACGCCGAAAAACTGCAAGCCGACAG
>JAIRTI010000192.1 GCA_031255035.1 Desulfovibrio sp. | reverse complement strand
GGCAAACAAAGGCTTTCCGCCGACTTTTCCCTGCCCGCCTTCAGGATCAAGCGGGAAGGCGGCGGCTCGTCCGTGGTCCTCCGGCGGGTTTCGGCCACGGCCGCCGTCAGCGATCTGTTCGGCGCGCCCACTGTCGACGCCTCCCTGCGGACCGGCTTCGGCAGAGCCTCGTTTCTCCGCTGGAACAAGGGCGAAGCCTTTGTCAAGGGCGCGGCGGGCAAAGGCGACTTCTCCCTGGCCCTGACGCGGGAACCGGGCAAGCGCCGGCGCGGCGGCCAGGGGCCGGACAAAAAAGGAGATCGGGAACGGCTCTCCTTGAGGGGCGCGTATGACCTCACCGAAAGCGCCGTCCGCCTTGACGCCTTCGCCCTGCGCGATCCCATAGCCAAGACCGGCGTGCGTCTGCAAAAGACGGCGACGCTCGATTTGGCCGAAGGATTCCGCCTGACCGGCCTGGACGCGCTTTTCGAACCCGGCGGCAGGCTGATCGCGGACGCGGCCTTTAGTCCGGGGTCCATGAAAGTGACCGTGCGCCTGCAAACTCTGCCTTTCGGCTTTTTCCGGCTCTTCACCAGGGCCGTGCCGCCCAACGGCGAAATCTCGGCAACGGTCGACCTTGCCGCCGAGTCCGGCGCGCCTCGCGGAACCTTTTCCGTCCAAAGCCGCATGCACGCCACGCATCAGGCTTCGGGCGGCGCATTGACGGAAGCCGCCGACGCCGAAACCGGCGCTCTTGATGCGGACGCCGCCCCTCTCGCTTCGCTTGACGCTCCCGGACCGCATACGGACCGGGGAGACAGCGTACAGACGCCGGCCGCCCAAAACAAGGCGCTGACCCTGTCGCTGAGAGGCGGCATTGACGCCTCCCCCGGTCCGCCGGTCGTGCCGGGTGGGCCGGGCGCGGCCCTTCCGGGCATTGTCTGGCTGCGCGGCGACGGCCGCTTCGGAAGTTCCCTCAAGCCCGCCGACGGTCAGGAAGGACGCCTGGCGTTCCAGGCACCGCTCAGGCCCGACGCCAGAGGCATCCCGCTGCCGGACACGGCGGCGCCCTTCGCGGCCGGGCTTTATTTCAAAGGCGGCGTCGAATCGATCTGGCAGGCCGTGCCGCTGCCGGACACCTTGCTCTCGGGAGCGGCTCTTATCGATATTGCCGTCACCGGGAGCATGGCCGCCCCGAAAAACGTCGTCAGCGCCTACCTGGCCGGCTGCCGTTTTGAAGATATCGCCAGCGGCGTGCTTGTCCGGGGCATCGACCTGGAGGCCCGCAACACGCCCGAAGGCGACGTGCGCGCCGTCATCGCGGCCAAAGACGCCTCCAGCGGCAGCCTGGCCATCGAGGCGGACCTCAGCGGCCCTGGCGCGGAAAAAAGCGCCTTGCGCCTGCGCGGGCGGCTTGACGCCTTCCGCCCCTTGCACCGCGACGACCTGGATATCTTTCTGTCCGGCATTTTCGGCCTGAACGGCCCTCTGGACGAATTGGCGGTGACCGGAGACATCGCCGTCGACCAGGGCGAAGTCCTGCTTTCCAGCCGCCTGAGCGGCGGCTCTGTGACCACCATCGACACCGTGAGCAAGCGCCGCCTTGAAGAACAGGCGCAAGCGGCCGATGCCCTGGATGAAGCCGGCGCCGAGGACGGGATCGCGGAACCGGCCGGACCGAGCCTGGACGTGCGGCTGCGCGTGCCCCGCTATCTCTTCATCAGGGGCATGGGCCTGGACAGCGAATGGCAGGGCGATCTCACCCTCACCGGAAGCGCCGCCGCCCCTTCGTTGAAAGGCAGTCTGAAGCCGGTGCGCGGCTACCTGGACATTTTTTCACGGACCTTCACCTTCTCCGGCGGGGACATCGTCTTTGGCGGCGGGCCTGCAATCAACCCTCTGCTCAACCTTGAGCTGACCTACGAGGGGCCGGAGATCACGGCCTTAATCCGTAGCGGCGGCACTGTCAAAAAACCGCGACTGCATCTGGAAAGCCGCCCGCCCCTGCCCGAAGACGAAGTGCTCGCCCATGTGCTTTTCGGCAAGCGCACCTCGGACCTCAGCCGTTTTGAAGCCATCCAGCTGGCGGACAGCCTGCGCCAGCTCATGGGTTCCGGTGGGTCGACTCTTGACGTGCTCGGCGGCGCCCGTAAAAAGCTCGGGCTGGACATGTTGCGTCTTTCCGGCGCTTCGGGCGAAGACAGGCGCGGCAGCTCCGGCCTGTCGGGAGAGAGCGACCTCGGCGCGCCCGGCGACGGCGACGGCCCGGACACTGGCCTGCCGGCGCTGGAGGCGGGCAAGTACATCAACGACAGCATTTACGTCGGCGTCGAGCAAGGCGTCGACCAGGACAGCACGGCCGTGCGCGTCGAGGTGGAACTGTACCCCAGCGTCACCCTGCAAGGCAAAAGCTCGTCCGAAGCCGGCGAAGTCGGCGTCGGCTGGAAAATGGATTACTGACGACAAAGGCATTGAGGGGACGCTGTCCAGCAATTCTCATTTTGTCGAAGCCAATTTGATCGCATGTGGGCTCTGCCCACACCCGCCAGGGCCTTGCCGGCCCCAGCTTCGTACCTGGACCCGGCGATTGGGTGGCTGCTCGTTGTGCCCTGTTGATACGTTCAGCCGGAACCCAAACTGAGGGGGTCCGGGGGAAATCA
>JAIRTI010000103.1 GCA_031255035.1 Desulfovibrio sp. | reverse complement strand
TTGGAAGCGTTGTCCAAGGCGCGCAAGCAGGTTGAATACCTTGAGGCGGCCCTGGCGCACAACGCCGCCTTTCTCGGCGCCGGCGTGGAAAGAGAGGACGCCGGGCTGTATACGGAGGCAGGGCCCGACGCCCTGCCCGATGCCCTGCCCGAAGCCCTGTTGCGCTATCTGGGTCTGGTGGGTTTTGAAAAGGATATCAGCGACTATATCGGGCGTGAAGGCGACGCCGAAACCCGCCCCAGGCTCGGACCTGACGCGCCCGATTCGGTCAGGCCCATGACCGGGCCGCGCCTGGGCAAATTCGTCGGGCAACTGGCCATGCAGCACCCGGATGAGGGCATCATACTGCCCGGTGCGGCGCCCATGGCGGCGGAGGCCGGAGGCAAGGCGGTTCCGGCGGCGCCCGCTCAGCGCTCCCTTGATACCCTTGCGGCCGAAGATGAGGAGCTTGCCGCCACCCTCTCCCGCATCGCCGCTTCCCGGCCCCCTTTGCCATGAGTAAAGCCGGCGTGTCCCTGCCCGACGAGGCTTTTCTTCATCTCCTCGGTCTGGCCGGCGGCCCGCGTCCGGGCGGGAACGCCAAGGGCGCGGCGGCTGAGGCCGATCCTCCGGCGCTTCTGCCCCCCCGGCTGCCCCTGGTGGATGTGCGATCTCCCGGCGAGTTCGCCAAAGGCCATATTCCCGGCGCCTTGAACCTGCCGCTGTTTTCCGATGCCGAACGGGCCGAGGTCGGGACCATATACAAGACCAAAGGCGACAAAGAGGCGGTCGTGCTCGGGCTGGGCCATGCCGGGCCGAAACTGGGTGGCCTGGCCCGGGCGCTGGCCGCTCTGGCGGCTCAAGGGCGCCTGGCCCTGTATTGCAGCCGGGGGGGCATGCGCAGCGCTTCCGTGGCCTGGCTGTGCTCGCTCCTCGGGATTGAAGCCACGGTCCTGGCGGGCGGGTACAAGGCGTACCGGCGTTGGGTGCTGGCCTCTTTTGCGGAGGCGCGCCATTATCTGATCCTGGGCGGCAACACCGGGTCGGGGAAGACGGCCTTTCTCAAAAACATGGCGCGGCACGGGGCCCAGGTTGTGGATATCGAAGGACTGGCCAGGCACCGGGGATCGGCCTTCGGCGCTCTGCCGGACGGCGGGCAGCCCAGCGCCGAGCACTTTGAAAATCTGCTGGCCGCGGCCCTCGGCCAATGCGACAGGAAACGGCCCGTCTGGCTTGAGGATGAGTGCGAGAACCTGGGCGCGGTGAACCTGCCCAAGACGTTTTTCACGCGTCTGCGCGATGCGCCGCTCTATGTCCTGGATGTGCCCCGCGATGTGCGCCTGACCAGGGTGCTCGCCGAGTACGGCGCTATTCCGGCGGCAATCCTGGGCGAGGATATCGACCGCATCAAAAAACGCCTTGGCGGCCTTGAGCACAAACGCGCCCATGCCTGCCTTGCCCAGGGGGATCTGCCCGGCCTGGCCTCCATACTTTTGGATTACTATGACAGGGCTTACGCCAAACAGGCGAAGCGGCGTCCTCCGGTGGCGGTCCTGACGGAAACAGATGACGCGGCCGCGATTTTTCTGGCCCGCCTTGGAAACGAGCCGCCGGATTCCGGGCGCGCCTGAGGAGTTCCCATGCGTTCCGCTTTATTGTTGATACTTTTCAACAGGCCCGAGCACACCCGCCAGACCTTTGCCGCGGTGCGCGCGGCCAGGCCGCCGCGCCTGTATGTCGCCGCGGACGGCCCGAGGCCGGGGAACGAGGCGGACAGCGCCTTGTGCCGGGAGGCTCGTTCCATAGTCGACGCGGTGGATTGGCCCTGCCGGGTGGAAACGCTGTTCCGCGTCAGGAACCTCGGCTGCCGCGTCGCCTGTTCCGAGGCCATCAGATGGTTTTTCAAGCATGAGGATGAAGGCGTCATTCTTGAAGACGACATCCTGGCGCATCCTGATTTTTTCAGCTTTTGCGATGCCATGCTCGAACGCTTCCGCCACGAGCCGCGAGTCATGAGCGTGAACGGCAGCAATTTTCAGATGGGACTGAAGCGCGGGAGCGCTTCGTACTATTATTCAATCTTTGCCCATGTCTGGGGATGGGCCACCTGGGCCAGAGCCTGGCGGCATTTCGATCTACGCATGTCCGGCTATCGGTCCTTTATGCGCGGCAGTTTTCCGGCTCAGGCGCAGAGCGAGCGCTATACCGATTTTTTTCTCCGGCGCTTTGCCGAGGTGGAGTCGGGCAGGCTTTCTTCCTGGGCCTACCCCTGGTCGTATGCCGTTTTCCGGCACAACGGCCTGAACGTCAACCCCAACGTCAACCTCACGGCCAATGCCGGCTTCGGCAGCGGTACGCATTGCCCCGGCGACAGCCTTTGGGCGTATGCGCGACCCGAGGCCATGGGGCCGGTCATCCACCCTGAAGCCATCGCCCCCTGCCGCGAAGCGGACCTGCTGACCTTTCACACGGCATATGATTCCAGAGACTTCAGTTTTATCAAGGAAGGCTACCGCCGGCTGGAATCCGGCGAGGCCTGCGCCAATCACGAACTTATCAGACTCCTACGCGCCCTGGCCGGGGAACATATCGAGCTGACAAGGCTTGAAATACTGACCCTTGAGGCCGAAGGCCGTCTGCCCGAAGCGCTGTCCTTGCTTGTCGCGGCAAAGCAACGCTCCCCCGAGAGCGCCGAGACCTTGCAAGCCATAGGGAAAAGGCTTGGCGCGGACTGAGCTTTCCTCACGATGCCCTACTTGACCAGCAGCAATTCTCATTATGAGCCTTTTTGCGGCCCCCCATTCGCCAACTGTGAAAGGCAATGCCTCCGGCGGCCGGGGCGCTGCCCCGGACCCCGCCGGGGGAAATGATT
>JAIRTI010000089.1 GCA_031255035.1 Desulfovibrio sp. | reverse complement strand
TAGAATTGCTGGCGGCTGTCGCACATCGCAAACGCTTTTTTTGTGCTTCCTTAAAAATCCAACTTCAGACCGATGGACGCGCCACGGGACGAGCTTGAACTTGAAACACGCGGGTCATCGATGTCGCTGTACTCTCCGCCTATGCGCAACTGCACGTCAGGCGCCACGTCCATGTGCATGTAGACGCCGGCGGAATTGATGGCGTTGTTGTCCTGCTCCGCGGGCCTGGGGAGCGGGGAGCCGGTGTCCTGGGGATTCACGGTCAGGCGGGTGGTGGCGTTGCCTTTCAGCTTGTAATCCATGCTGAACTCCGGCGGCGGATCGTTATCCATGCGCGAGAGGGTGCTCTTGCCGCCAGAGAAGGCGTTGCGGTTGGGCATCAGACGATCGTCCGGGGCGGTGGTTGACTTGCCGTGCAGGGTGATCCGCTCGTCGTCGCCGAGCGCCAGCGGTTTTTCCCGGACGCCGTCAGGCCCGTAATAAAGACGTTTTTTGTCCGGCTTTTTCTGATTGTCCGGCTTACGATGCTCCAGAGCGAAAGGATTGGCGCCAAACCCGTTGATGCCGGCCTTGCCCTGAGGGCTTTTCGCATATCGCCCGGAAGCCTTGCTCGGGGAGTCGGCGGAAGGGGGCTCGTCGGCAAGGGCCGCGCCGCCCGACAGGCAGAGGACAAGAAGAAGCGCCAGCCCCGCCCGAAACCGGCAAGACAGGCGGGAGACGCCGCGCCGTAAGCGGGACGCGGACCAGAGGCGGCGAACATCCGCCGGAGCCGCAAAGCGGCGGCCGCTCCCGGCGGCGGGAATACAAAGCCCATTGTCCGTCATGGACACAACCCTGAACCCAAAGCTACGTGTTACCGAAAAAAACGGCTTGCTTCGTCTCCTGTCTCCATGTATAGCGCCTGTCATCCTATCAGGCAAGCATCCAGCAATTCTAATTTTGTCGAAGCCGATTTAATCGCATGCGGGCTCTGCCCACAGCGCCAGGCCGCCGGCCCCAGCTTCGTGCCTGGACCCGGCGATTGGGCGGCTGATAGTGGCGCCCCATGTTGATACGTGTAGCCGGAACCCAAACTGAGGGGGTCCGGGGCAGAGCCCACATGCGCTTAAATTGGCTTCGACAAAATTAGAATTGCCGCTGTATTTGTTTCCGGCTTGTAAACGCTTTGCTTTTGGTGTAATAATTATGCAGCCGGTTCGCAGCCATATCCGTCCGCTGTCAGGCCTTTTTTCGATGCGCTTTGTGGTGAAAATGCATGGATGAATCATTAATCAGAAATATGCTTCAGGAATTCGTTACAGACGCGATTCCTGAATATATTGTCGAATCCGCCCGCACTCTCGTTGCGGAAAGCGGAGTGCAAAAGTTGAGCCTGAAAAAGGACAACGCCTTCTGGGAAGTGGAGGGCAACGTCCAGGGCGATGATTTTCAAAACTACAGCCCCAAGCTGACTCTGGCCCTGAACGAACAGAGCACGAGTTATCTGTGCAACTGCCCGGATTCTTTTTCCGGTGCCTGCCGCCACGTGGCCGCCGCAGCCCTGAAGCTTCTCGACAGCCTTGAAGTCAGACAAAAGGAACCCGGCGAGTCCGATAAACCCCGGACAGACTGGCGCCAGACCTTTCGCTCCTTCTTCAGCGCCGAGATAGAGCCGGAGGCCGGCCGCCATTACCTCATACTGCGTTTTTACCCCGAACCGGGTCGTCTTCAGGTGGCCTTTTTTCGCGGCCGCCAGAATAAATCCGGCCTGTCCACCGTACACAACGAAATCACACTCGAACAGATTATTTCCTCGCCCGAAATCTGCGAACTTTCGCCGGATCTGCGCCATGTGGCCAGCCTCATCGCCAGACACGAGGATTACTCCGGGCACAGGGTCACCATTCCGGACGGCCTGCTCACCTGGTTTTTATGGGCGGTGCGCAAGGAATATTATCTTTTCTGGCAGGATTCCGACGCGCCCTGCCGCATCGAACAGCGCACCATGCATCTGCGCTTCCGGCCGGATTTCCAGGAAGACGTCGGGCTTACCTTTGACGTGCTGGTGCATCGCGAAGGCAAGCCGCCGGTGTCGATCGAAGGCACGGAGACCACCTTTCACGGGCAGATGCCCCTCTGGGTCTGCTGGCAGCGCAGCTTTTACCCGGTCTACGCCACCATTGACTCACGCCTGGTTCAGGAACTGACTCGCAGCCCTCTGGCCGTGCCTCAGGAGGATCTTTCCGAATTTCTGGACAGGGTCTGGAGCCGGATGCCGTCCTCGGCGCTTTACGGGCAGGAGGACTTTCTGCGCCGCATGGAGCCCTATTTCGTTCCAGCGGCTTACAACCCGAAGCTCTTTCTGGATGAGGAAGGCAGCCTGCTCACCCTGCATATCCAGAACGTGTACGAAACCATCCACGGCGAATTCACCATGCCCGGCCCCAACCCGGACTTTCAGACCGGCAGCTACTCATACGAGGGGAAAACCTATCTGGTGCGCCGCCGTCAGGAGGAAGAGACCGCTCTCACCAACATGCTCATCGAGATCAAGTTCCAGCCGAGAAACGCCAGGGTCTGGTTTCTTGAACCCGAAGAAGCGGTCACCTTCCTGCTCGACATCTATCCCAAGCTGGTGGAAAGCTACCGGGTCTATGGCGAATCCGCCCTTACCCGCTACAAAGTGCGCCTGTCCCAGCCGGTGATCACGGCCGAGGTCAAAAGCGACGAGAAGGAGAAGTGGTTCAACCTCGATATCGACGTCAGCTATGAAGGCCAGTCGGTGCCGCTGGAAAAGATATGGAAGGCCTGGACCCAGGGAAAACGCTATGTGCAATTAAAGGACGGCTCGTACTCCAGCCTGCCCGAATCCTGGCTTGAGCGCATTGCCCACAAGTTGCAGGCTCTGGGGCTGGACCCATCAAAGCCGCCCAAGGAACAGTTCGCCCAATTCGAGGCGCCGGTGCTGGACAGCCTGCTTGACGACCTGCCCGACGCCGCCACGGATTCCTTCTGGAATTCGTTGCGCGAGAAAATCCACACTTTCAAAGAGATTACCCCGGTCCCGCCGCCGAAGGGGCTCAAGGCCACCCTGCGCGGCTACCAGGAACAGGGCCTCGCCTACCTCAACTTTTTGCGGGACTACCATTTCGGCGGCATCCTGGCGGATGAAATGGGCCTGGGCAAAACCGTGCAGACCCTTTCCTTCATCCAGCACATGATCGAGCACGGATCGGACAAGCCGAACCTGATCGTGGTGCCCACCTCGGTCTTGCCCAACTGGGAGCGCGAGGCGGAAAAGTTCGTGCCCGGCCTGAAAATCCTGACGATTTACGGCACCCGCCGCGAAGGCATGTTCAAAAAGATCAAAAAAGCCGATCTGGTGCTGACGACATACGCCCTGCTCCGCCGCGACCTTGAGGAACTGCAGAAATACGACTTCAACACCATCATCCTTGACGAAGCCCAGAACATCAAGAATCCGAACACGATTACGGCCCGCTCGGTGCGGCGCATCAACGCCGACATGCGCCTGTGCCTTTCAGGCACGCCCATCGAGAACAATCTCTTTGAGCTGTGGTCGTTGTTCGAGTTTCTCATGCCCGGCTTTCTCGGCGCGCAGCACGCCTTCCGGCGCGGGGTGGTCAGGCCCATCAAGGACGGAGACGACGAAACGCTTTCCTTCCTGCGCACCTGTGTCCGGCCGTTCATCTTACGCCGCACCAAGTCCGAGGTGGCCAAGGATCTGCCGCCGAAAATCGAGAACACCTCCTTCTGCGGCCTGGCCGACGAGCAAATGGAACTGTACGCCATGCTCGCCAAAAAGCTGAAGGAGCAGGTGCTGAGCACGGTGGAGAAAAACGGCATCGCCAAAAGCCAGATGTCCATTCTGGACGCCCTGCTCAAACTGCGCCAGATCTGCTGCCATCCCAGGCTCTTGAAGCTGGACATGCCGGGCGTCTCCACCAACCTGCCCTCGGGCAAGTTTGACGCCTTCAAGGACATGGTGACCGATATCGTCGAGGAAGGCCACCGGGTGCTGGTCTTTTCACAATTCGTGCAGATGCTGCACATCATCCGTTCCTGGCTTCAGATCAGCAATATGCCCTTCTGCTATCTGGACGGCGCCAGCAAAGACCGCTTCGATCAGGTGGATCGCTTCAATAACGACGATTCCATCCCCATCTTCCTGATTTCCCTGAAAGCCGGCGGCACGGGCCTGAACCTGACCAGCGCCGACTACGTCATCCACTACGACCCCTGGTGGAACCCGGCCGTCGAAAATCAGGCCACCGACCGCACCCACCGCATCGGCCAGACCCGTCAGGTTTTTTCCTACAAACTCATCTGCCGGAACACGGTCGAGGAAAAAATCCTCGGCCTGCAAAACAGCAAAAAGGGCGTGGCCGAGTCCATCATCCCCGGCGCGGAAGCCTGGAAATCCTTGTCCCGCGCGGACCTGGAAATGCTTTTCGAGATTTGACGGCCGGGTCTTTGCCTTCCCGAATCCCGTCATCCGCACCGCATATCCCGCGTCCCGCAAAGACGCCGTCCCCTCAGGCAGCAATTCTCATTTTGATGAAGCCAGCCGGTCTGCATGTGGGCGCCCGCCCACAGCGCCAGGCCGCCGGCCCCAGCTTCGTGCCTGGACCCGGCGAATGGGCCAGGAGAATGTATCCGGCAAGTCCGCAAAAAGCTCATAATGAGAATTGCTGCCCCTCAGGCGAACATGCCGTTGCCCCTTTCCAGGCACCAGTCGGCGAAAGGCCTGAAGTGCTTTTCCAGAATCAGACGGGCGTTGCTTTCGGCCTTGCGGTAGCGGTAGGCGTCTTTTTTCCCGGTGCCGACCCAGTGGATGAGGTAGGGCGCAATGTCCAGATGGCGCGCGACAAGCCCCTTGCGATTGAGGTCGCGAAACCATGAGACCGCCGTGTCCAGA
>JAIRTI010000024.1 GCA_031255035.1 Desulfovibrio sp. | reverse complement strand
CATCGTCTGGACCAGCCTCATCGGCGTGATTCTGGCCAGCCTGAGCCTGGGCTGCTGGCTCGGCGGCAGGCTCGCGGACAAGGTTCTGCTCCACGCGGGCAAAAAGGCCCCCAAGGGCCAGGCCGCCGAAGCGCGCGCCAAGGCCTTCCTTCTGCTTTCCAATCTCCTGACGCTCGCCTCGGTCAGCGTCTTTATCACCGCCGCCCTCGGCTCTTTCGCGCCGGCCCTGATCCGGGGGCTTTTCACCTCGCTGCACCTGTCCACCGTGGCGACGGCCCTGGCCCTGTTCGCCCTGCCCAGCATCCTCTGCGGCATGGTTTCGCCGTACGCGGTGCGCCTGGGCATCACCAGCAGCGAGACCTCCGGGGCGGTCATCGGCCGCCTGAACGCCCTCGGCACTGTGGGCAGCATTGTCGGCACCTTTCTCGGGGGCTTTGTGCTGCTCTCCTGGTTCGGCGCCGGCAGCATCTTTCTGGGCGTGGCCGCCTGCCTGCTCGCCACCGCCGCCCTGGTGCGGCTCAAACCCCTTCTGCCCAAAGCCGTGTTCGCCCTGCTGCTGGGCGCGGCCATGTTCGGCAACGCCAGCTACGGCAACTGGATTGCCGAAACCGGCTTCAACGATCGCAACATCCCCATCACCATCGAAACCTCTTACTCCTCCATGCGGGTGGTCAAAGGAAAACACAAGGAACGGGACGCGCTCTACCTGCTCACCGATCCGGGCAGCGCCCAATCGGGCATGTTCACGGACGACCCGGACGAACTCATCTTCGACTACACCACCTTTTACGGGCTGGGCACGGCTATGAACCCGGAGGCCAAACGGATTCTCATGCTGGGCGGCGGGGGCTATTCCGTGCCCAAGTGGTTGCTGCGCGGCCGTTCCGACCTGGCCGGAGACGATTTCTCGCTGGATGTGGTGGAACTTGACCCCGGCATGACGGACGTCGCCGCCCGCTTTTTCAAGGCCCCTGTCGACGACCCGCGCCTGCGGATTTTTCACGAAGACGCCAGAACCTTTATAAACCGGGCCGCAAAGGCGGTCAGGCAGGGTTCGGCCGAACGCTACGATCTGATTTTCGCCGATATTTTCAACTCCTGGTATACAGTGCCCTTTCACGTCGGCACGCGTGAAGCGGCCCAAAACATCCACGACCTGCTGTCCGACGACGGCATCTACGTCATGAACATCATCACCGCCGTCACCGGCGACAACGGCCGGTTGCTGCGCTCCATCCGGAACGCCTTTGCCGGCGTTTTCGGCGAGGCGCATATTTTTCCGGTGCAATCGCGCCACAACGGCGGCATGGTGCAAAACGTCATGCTGCTGGCCTTTCGCGACCAGAGAACCCTGCCGGACCCGGAAAAGGACCGCGTTCCGCCGCATATCGCCCGCATGCTCGCCAACCGCTGGACAAGCGCCTTCCCGCCGTCGGAAAACGACGTGCCGCCGCTCACCGACGACTTCGCCCCGGTGGAACGCTACACCCTGGGCTTTCTGCCCTGATTTCCCATGCCCGACGACGCGTCCGCCGCCCGGAGCGGCACCGGCAGACTCCGTATTCTCCCCTGGATTGTCGGCATCGCCTTCTTCATGCAGATGCTGGACGCGAGCATCCTGAACACCGCCCTGCCCGCCATCGGTGCCGGCTTCGGCACCAGTCCCCTGCGCATGCACGCGGTGGTGATCGCCTACATGCTCACCGTGGCGACCCTTATCCCGGCCTCGGGCTGGATCGCCGATCGCTTCGGCGCCAGGCGCGTGTTCGTGTTCGCCATCATGCTCTTCACCCTGGGCTCTCTGGCCTGCGCGGCCTCGGTGAACCTTGAAACCCTCACGGCCGCGCGGGTGCTCCAGGGCACGGGCGGCGCGCTGCTCGTGCCCGTGGGCCGTTTGAGCGTACTCCGGGCCTTTCCCAGAGACCAACTCGTGCGCGTGCTCAGCTCCGTGACCATCCCCGGCCTGCTCGGCCCGCTCATGGGTCCGGTGCTCGGCGGGCTTCTGGCCCACTATTTCAGTTGGCGCTGGATTTTCCTGATCAATATCCCGGTCGGCATTGTCGGCATTGTCCTCAGCCTGCACTGCATGCCGCCGCTGACCGCCGAAAAAAAGCCCGACGGCTTTGATTGGACCGGCTTCGTCTTTTTCGGGAGCTTCATGATCGCCCTCACCCTGTCCCTTGAAGGGCTGGGCGAAAATCCCCTGCCGCTCTGGCAGCGCCTGCTTATGGCCGCGCTGGGCGTCGGCGGCCTGCTCGCCTACTGCGTCCACGCCTTGCGTTCCCATAGCCCATTGTTCAGCCCGCTTCTGTTCAGAACCCGCAACTTCAGAGTGGGTATCATCGGCAATCTTTTCTCCCGCCTCGGCGGCGGGGCCATGCCCTTTTTGACGCCGCTGCTGCTCCAGGTCGGGCTCGACTACAGCCCGGTCAAGGCGGGCCTGACCATGCTGCCCTTGTCTCTCGGCGCGATGATCGGCAAAAGCCTTGTCGACAGGCTCATCAAGTCCTTGGGCTTCCAGCGCTTTTTGACCATCAACACCCTGCTGGTCAGCCTGATGCTGAGCGCATACTCCCTGATAGAAAAAGAAACGCCCTACCTCTGCATCCTCGCCCTTTTCACGGCGGCCGGCATCGTCAATTCCTTGCAGTTCACCGGCATGAATACCATTACCCTGATCGACCTGCCCAATGAAGAGGCCGGCGGCGGCAACAGCCTGCTGTCAGCCGTCATGCAACTCTCCATGGGCATGGGCGTGGCCATCGCGGCCGCCCTGCTCGATATCTTCACAACTCCGGCCCCCTCGAACCTCAAGGCCTTCCATACCACTTTTCTGATACTCGGAGCCGTAAGCGCCTCATCAGCCGTCATTTTTTCCAGGACCCGCAACACCACCGGGCACGGCGTCGGCGCGCGGGAATAGAGTTGTCGAAGCCAATTTGATCGCATGCAGCAATTCTGATTTTGTCGAAGCCAATTTGATCGCATGTGGGCTCTGCCCACACCCGCCAGGACCTTGCCGGCCCTGGACCCGGCGAATGGGTGACGGGAGTGTTGCCCTGTTGACACGCGCAGCCGGAACCCAAACTGAGGGGGT
>JAIRTI010000001.1 GCA_031255035.1 Desulfovibrio sp. | reverse complement strand
GCCAGGGACGACGGCTTGAAGATCACCGGGTTGCCGGTCACAATGGCGCCGCAGACCATGCCCATGGCAATGGCAAAGGGGAAGTTCCAGGGAGCGATGACGGCGGCGATGCCCTTGGGCTGGTAAAACAAGGTGTTGTGCTCGCCGGGCGCGCGGCCCATCCGGCGCGGCGCGCCGAGGCGCAGCATTTCCCGCGCATAATATTCAAGGAAGTCAATACCTTCAGCCACATCATTATAGGCCTGATCCCACTGCTTGCCGACCTCAAGGGTCTGCAAGGCGGAAAGCTCATAGATGCGGCGGCGGGCGACGGCGGCCGCCTTGCGCAGATATATGGCCCGCTCAAGAGGCGGCGTGTCGCGCCACAGCGGAGCGGCGGCCCGGGCCGAGGCGATGGCCTGATCGATTTCGGCCACGCCCGCCTGGCAGATGTGGGCCATGACCTCGTCGGGATTGGCCGGGTTGACCGTGGGCAGCGTCAGATCGGTTGTGACGTCTTTGTTATTGATATACAGCGGCAGGGTTCCGCCGGCGCCCGCCCGGACGTCGGCAAGGGCCTTGACGTAGGCCTGCCGGTTGGCCGGAATGGTGAAGTCAACCAGCGGCTCGTTGCTGAAAGGCGGGAACGGTGAAGGCGCTTTGTCTTTGCCGTTTTTCAGGGCCGCCTTTTCCCGCCGGGCCGCGTCTTCCCGTTCAAGGGCGAGGGCCGGGTTTTCCAGCAGGCGCTCAATGGTCGCGCCGTCCACAAAACTCTGCCGCAGAAACGACTCGTTGGCCGTGTTTTCGAGGAGGCGGCGCACCAGATAGGCCATGCCCGGAATCAGTTCGCCATAGGGGCAATACAGTCTGACCTTGCCGGCCACGTTGCGAAGGCCCTTTCTGACGGGCGCGCCCATGCCGTAGAGCACTTGAAATTCATACCGCTGGCCGGGCACATTAAGCGCGGCGGCCATTTCCATGACTGCGGCAATGGTGCGCACGTTATGCGAGGCGCAGGCGAAATAGACGTTCTCGTGGTTTTGCAGAATCAGGCGGGCGCAGCGCTCGTAACACAGGTCCGTTTCCGGCTTGCGCGTCCAGACCGGGACCGGCCAGTCGCACTGCTTGGCCATCACGGTTTCCGCGTCCCAATACGCCCCTTTGACCAGGCGCAGGGCAATGGGCAGCTTTTCCCTTTTCGACCAGGCGATGAGGTCGTTGATGGCCTCTTCGCAGTCTCTGAGATAGGCCTGGAGCACCAGGCACAGATGGGGATAATGGCGGAACTCCGGGGCGCCGCGCAGGCGCTTGTAGAGTTCAATGGTCATTTCACGATATTTGAGCTGCTCCATGTCGATGCACATGAAGCCGCCAATTTCCATGACTTTTCTGTAAATCGGGGCCAGCCGTCCATAGATGCCTTCGATGGAATCTTCCTGCGCCACGGGCCTGGCCTGGGAATAGAGGGCCGAGGGCTTGATGGAAATGTTCACCTTGGGCGTCGAGCCCCAGTCCAGGGAGGCGTCGCTCCCCTGCCCCGGCCCGCTGACGGTCAGGGCGGACCACTTGTCCTGCTCCGCCGCGAGGGCGTCAAGCACCTCGTGATAGCCGGCGGCGTAAGCGTCGCTTTCTTCTTCGTTCACCGAGGCTTCGCCGAGCAGGTCCACGGTAAAGGCGAAGCCGTCCTTTCTGAGGGCGGCAAGACCCTTCATGGCCTCGTTCACGTTCTGGCCGATGATGAACTGGCGGCCCATGCCCTCAATGTTGGAGCGGATGAGCGAGCCCGTCAGCCTGCCGAACAGGGGGCCGCCCATGCCTGCGGCCTTGGCGCTCCATCGAAGTATGAAGGGCGCGTCCTTGTCCACATCGGCGAAGTATTCGCGAATGTGCCGCTGAAGCAGTTCGGGCGTGCTCAGGTAGGGCATGACGTCCACAAAGCGGAACATCTGCACCTTGAAATCCTCGTTCCGCATGGACCAGTTCATGACTTTGTCGGTCCACCAGTTTTTGCTGAAAATGGAAAGAGACTCGCCGCTGATACTGGCGAAGAACTCCCTGCCCCGATCCAAGATTTTCCGCTCAAGTGCCTGGTCCATATGGCGCCCCGTTTCTTCACGGTTCGAGTTAAGGAAACGCTGATTTTTCGTTTTGGCGTCGTTGCCGCGGCATTTTTCAAGGGGGACAGGACCGAAGAGTCCAGCCCCCCTTCAAAAATGCCTTGCGCCTGACCAAAACGAAAAATAGCGCTTCACGGGTGTTGCCCACATTCCACTAACAAAATAATAAATCGGCCAGGGGGCGATTTATGAGGAGTCACCGAGCCGAAGGCGGCGTCCCTGGGGCCGTTCCCACAAAGAGGAATTTTGTTCTCCGGCAATTTGTGTAAACAGGCCCTAAGCGCCGCCGCCAAGGTAGGCGGCCTGCACGTCCGGATTGGCCAGCAAGGCATCCGCGTTGTCGTCCATGACGATTTTCCCCACTTCCATAACATAGCCCCGGTCCGCGATTTTCAGGGCGGCCCTGGCGTTCTGCTCCACCAGGATGACGGTCACGCCGTTTTCGTTGATCTCGCGGATGGAGTCAAAAATGGAACGCACCAGGATGGGCGCCAGCCCCAACGACGGTTCGTCCAGGAGCAACACTTTGGGTTCGCCCATCAAGGCCCTGGCAATGGCCAGCATCTGCTGCTCTCCCCCGGAAAGCGTGCCCGCGAGCTGCTCGATACGCTCTTCCAGACGCGGAAAAAGCTCGAATATCCACTTGAGGATGGCTGCTGCCTGTTCCTTGTCCCGGCGGGTGAAGCCGCCAAGTTCAAGGTTCTCGCGCACGGTCAGCGTGCCGAAAACGCGCCGGCCCTCGGGCGAATGGGTGATGCCGAGTTGCACGACCTTGTGGCTGGGCAGGGCGTCCAGGGGCTTGCCCTCAAAGAAAATGCCCCCGCCGCTCGGCTTCACCAGGCCGCTGATGGCGGTCAGGGTCGTGGTCTTGCCCGCGCCGTTGGCCCCGAGAATGGTGACGATCTCGCCTTTGTTCACCCGCACGGAAATGCCGTGCAAGGCCTCAACGTTGCCGTATTTGACCCGCAGATTGCGCAGTTCGAGATAGGGGGACGTATCCTTCATGGCCGCATCCTGGGAAAGAACATCAATCCTCCACGCCGAGATAGGCTTCGATGACCAGGGGGTTGGTCTTGATTTGCGCGGGCGTGCCCTCGGCAATCACGGCCCCGTATTCAAGGACCACTATTTTTTCGCACACGCGCATGACAAGGTTCATGTCGTGCTCGATAAGCAGCACGGTGATGTCCCGGCCGCGAATATTGCGAATCAGGCCCATCAGGTCTTCGGTTTCCTGGTCGTTCATGCCGCCGGCGGGCTCGTCCAGAATAAGAAAACGCGGCTGCGAGGCCAGGGCTCTGGCGATTTCAAGCAGGCGCTGATTGCCGTAAGACAGATTGCCCGCCAGATTGTTGTACTGGCGGTCAAGCCCCACAAAGGCCAGCTCGCGCATGGCCTGTTCCACGGCGTGGCGTTCCTCGCGCCGCTGCCGGGGGAAACGGAACATGGAGGAAAAAAGCCCGGCCTTCATGCGGCAATGGCAGCCGGCCAGCACGTTCTCAAGCACGGTCATGTTCTGGAACAGGCGGATGTTCTGAAAGGTGCGCGCGATGCCCAGGCTGACGATTTCATGCGTGGGCATGCCGGTGATGGCGCGCCGGTTGAAAATCACGTCGCCCGAGTCCGGCCGGTAGTTGCCGGTGATCATGTTGAACACCGTGGTCTTGCCCGCGCCGTTGGGGCCGATGAGCCCGACAATGGAGAGGTCCTCCACCTCGAAGGAAACATTGGCCACCGCCACCAGCCCGCCAAAGGTCTTCAGCAGGTTTCGCAAGGAGAGCGCGCTCATGAGGCGCTGCCTTCGTCTTCGTCATAGGGGTTGTATTTGGCCCCGCACTGCCGGCTGATGCCGCAGGCGTATTTGCCCATCAGTTTGCGGGCGTCGTAGCGCCTGCGCCTTGGCGGAAGAAGCCCCTGCGGCCTGAAGATCATCATGGCCATCATGGCCAGCCCGAACACCAGCATGCGGGCGCTGTCAAAATCCCGGAACACGTCCTGAAGGCCGATGAGCAGGAATGACCCCAGCAAAACCCCGGCGATGCTGCCGGAGCCGCCCAGAATGACGATGGCGAACAGGATGACCGATTCAAAAAAGTTGAAGGATGTCGGCTCGATGGTGCGAATATTGGCTGCGTACAGCGTCCCGGCCATGCCCGCCCAGAAGGCCCCGAGGGTGAAGGCCGCCAGTTTGTAGCGGGCCACGTTGATGCCGCAGCCGGCCGCCGCCGTGTCGTCGGCTTTGATGTAGTTGAGCGCCCGGCCGAAGCGCGAATGCTCCAGAAGATAGAAAATGAAGACCGTCAGGGCCGTGAAACTCCAGATAAGGTAGAACTGCGACTTCGGCGAGTTAAAGACAAAGCCGAAGATGGCCGGGCGGGCGATGCCGTAAATGCCGTTGGCCCCGCCGGTAATGCCGAAAATGTTGTTCATGAGCGCGATGCGCACGATTTCAACAATGCCGATGGTCACGACCAGCAGATAATCGCCGCGCAGATGGATAATGGGCAGGGCGACAGCCAGGCCTATGGCGGCGGCCAGCAGCCCGGCCACGGGCATGGCGCTGAAAATCGGCCACTGGTACATGGTGCTGAGTACAGCCGTGGTATACGCGCCCACGGCGAAAAAGGCCGTATGGCCCATGTGGAACAGCCCGGCCTGCCCCAAAATGACGTTCAGGGACAAGGCCAGGGCCGCGCTGATGCCTATTTTGTTCAGCATGTCCAGTTGGGCGATGCCGCCGCCGGAAACGCCGAACAGGTCGAGCAGGGACGGCGCCAGCGCCATGAACAGGAAAAAACAGACAAAGGCGGCCGAAGCGAACCAGCGCTTGTTCTGAAGCTCCCGGCAGCGTTCTTTTATGGCGCCGGCGCTCATACCTTGTCGGCCACCCTTTCGCCGAGCAGTCCGGTGGGCCGGAAAATGAGGATGAGAATCAGCACCGCGAAGGCGATGGCGTCTTTCCAGGCAATGGAGATATAGGCGGCCCCCATGGCCTCGATAACCCCGAGCAGAATCCCGCCGAGCATGGCCCCCGGAATGTTGCCGATGCCGCCGAGAATGGCTGCGGTAAAGGCTTTGAGCCCGAAGGAAAAGCCCATGTCATAGGTAATCTGCCCGTAATACAGGCCCACCATCACGCCGGCCGCGCCGCCCAGGGCCGGGCCGATAAGAAAAATCAGGGCGATGATGCTGTTGACGTTGATGCCCATGAGCTTGGCCGCGTCCTGGTCAATGGCCACGGCGCGTATGGCCGTGCCCACCCGCGTCTTGTGGATGAACCAGTACAGAAGGCACATGAGCAGCGCCGAACCGCCGAACATCAAAAAACGCATCACCGGCACCTCGACCCCGAACAGGGGGAAGGCGGCCGAGGGCAGAATGCCGCTGGGGTAGACCTGGCTTCGCGGGCCGTATACCAGCATGATGGCGTTGGAAAAAAAGATGGAGGCGCCAAGGGCCGAGACCACGGCCGCCAGGCGATCGGAATCGCGCAAGGGCCGGTAGGCCACGCGCTCAAGCAGCCAGCCCACCACCGCCACAAGGCCCATGGCCATGACGATCAGCACCCCGCCTACGGCCAGGCCGTTCAGATGGTCGGCCAGCCCCAGCGAGATGAGCAGCGTCAAACCGAAATAGGCCCCGAGAGTGAACAAATCCCCGTGAGCGAAATTGATCAGGCGCAGAATGCCGTACACCATGGTATAGCCAAGGGCGATCAAGGCGTAAATCCCGCCCACGGCCAGGCCATTGGTCAACTGCTGCAGAAATTCTTCCATTAAATATCACGCCTCCGGCGGCTCAAGGGTCCCGGCGCCTTCCGACAATATCGGCATTACCGTCACGCGGCGCGGCCGGCACCGGTTTTGCGCCATCACGGGCAAGCCCAAAAGGACGGCGGATCAGGCCGTCCCGGCCTTGGGCGGTTATCGGCGCGATGGGAGGGCGGAAAGGTCCGCCCTCCCATCGGACGCGAAGCGCCTGCCTGCGCCTATTGCGGCTGGAGCACGAAAGCGCCTTCAGCGTCAACCTGGTACAGGCGGTACAGGGCGTTCACGCGGTCGCCCTTTTCGTCAAAAGCGATCGGACCGGTCAGACCGCTAAAGTTCTTGAGTCCGTTATGCAGATAATCGGCAATGGCGGCCGGGTCGGCCCCTTTTCGCCTGATGGCTTCAACGATGACCAGGTAGGCGTCGCCGGCCAGCACCGACCACACGGAGTTGGGCTGGCTCTTGTACTTGGCCGCAAAGTCTTTCAGGAAGTTACGGGCCAGTTCGGTGTCGATGTCCGAAGGCATGGGCGGGGAAATGAAGTAGTAGCCCTTGGCCGGACCTTTGCCGGCTATCTTGACCAGGTCCAGGTTGTTGGTGGCGTCGCCGCCCAGCATGGGCACGGTCCATTTCATTTCCGTCATCTGGCGCAGCAAAAGGCCGGCCTCGTTGTAGTAGCCGGTGAAGAATATGGCGTCGGGCTTCACGCCCTTGATTTTGGTAAGGATGGCCGAATAATCGCGTTCGCCGGGCACAAGGGCGTCAAAAAACACGATCTCGATGCTCTTCTCCTTGTTGATGAGATCCCTGGTTTCGTCGGCAAGGCCCTTGGCATAGGCGGAGTTGTCATGCAGAATGGCGACTTTTTTGAAGCCCAGCTTGACCAGCGAGTCTTTGGCGACCCGGCCCTGCTCGTCATCGCGCGGGCAGGTGCGGAAGAAGCGCTCCATCCCCTTGGCGGTGAGGCGGATGGACGTGGAGCCTGTGCCTATCTGAACGATGCCGGCTTCATGGTAAATATCCTGAGAGGCCTCGGTCACGGCAGAGCCGTAGGTGCCCACGGCAGCGGGCACGCCCTGCGCCACCATGCGGCTGGCCGCGGTAGCGGCGGAACGGGGCGTCGAGCCGTCGTCTTCCACCACCAGTTCGACCTTTTCGCCGTTAATGCCCCCGGTATTGTTGGTTTCTTCAACCAGAATCTCAAGGGTCTTCTTCATGTCCTGGCCTTCGCTGGCAAAGGCGCCCGTCAAAGGGGCCATCAGGCCGATCTTGACGGGAGCGGCAAAAGCGGCGGCCGCGCAGAACATCGCCACAATGGCGAAAGCCGTGATGGTCAGGGAACGTTTCATGCTGTCCTCCTCGGTAATGGGAACGCGGGCAAAAGGTCGGTCTGTCAGATCAGAACTGATTTCATGTTTCAATCCACATCCGGCGCCGTCCGCCGGACGACTCCGCCCCGACGGATGGGAGCCGGGTGGATTGCCCCCTCCCTGAAGGAAGGGGTTACCTGAAAGGTATTCCCGGCGT
>JAIRTI010000279.1 GCA_031255035.1 Desulfovibrio sp. | reverse complement strand
ATAACCATCAAGAAACCCATACTGGCGACTATGCGTACTTTTCTCCTTGTCTGCGCGCTGCTGATAAGCCTGGCCGCCGCCGCCGCCCAGGCCCGGCTTCTTACCGCTGATCTGGTCACCGAACCCCAGACCCTGCTGCCCTATTTTTCCTGGCTGCCCGACCCGGAGGGCAAGCAAAATATCGAGAGCGTTTCGTCCGACTCTTTGCAGGAACACTTCGTCCAGCTTTCGCCGGGCAGCATCTTAAAGGAAAGCGGCCCGGTGTGGATTCGCCTGGTGCTCATCAAAATGCCTCCCCATGGCGCGTTGGACGCCCCGATCGGGGAACGGCCGACATTGAGCATGAATCTCGGCCAGCTTCCCACGGGCGGGGCGGTCGTATATTACTCGTCGGTGAACGGGCCGGTGGCCTCAGAGGGCGTATGGCACAGTAAAGTCGCCGCTCCGTATGAAGACATTGCGCTGCCGGAACCGGGGCTTTTGCCCGTCAACGTGTACATCCGCATGGCCGAGACGCCCGGCCCCTGGTTCGCTCCCACGGTGAGCCCCAAAGGCGCCGCCCCGGCGGCCGGCGTCATCCCTCTGGATATGCTGCTGCTTATTCCGCTCGACCTTTTTATCGTGGCCGGAATCATCTGCCTGTTGCGTTTCCTGATCGAGCGGCGCGCCTGGACCCTGTGGGCCGCGTTTTTTTTCCTCTGCTGCCTGGCGCAGACCGTTCTTCCCATCCCCAACCCCGGCAGGAAACTGCTGTATTCCGATCTGCCCGGTCTGCTGGCGCCGGGCCTCGCCCTGATTCTGCTGCCCCATGTCGGCCGGTGCATGTTTCGCACGGACAAAAACTCATCCTTATACGACTCCTTCCTGTACCTGTGCTCCTTCCTGGGCTTGGCGCTGGCGCTTGTGCCGCTGGCGCCGGGCTTTGGCTGGCTGAGCAGGCTCTTTCCCATCTGGCCTCTGCTTTTGCTTTTCCTTTTGCCCGTGTGCCTCTGGCTGCTGGCGGCAAGACGCCCCGGCGCTCTGGCGTTCAGCGGCTTTGTCGCGCTCTCCGGGCTCGGCGCCGGCATAGCCTTGTACGCCCTGTTTTTTCCTCAGCTTAATCCCTTGTCCGGTCAGACGGGGTTATGGGGCCTTGCCCTGGGCGGGCTGGGGCTGGCTCTGGCCAGGGCGCCCAATGCTTACGACCATGGCGGCCTTGACGGAGGCTGGTCCGGCGGCGCGGCGGTCTTCATTCCCGCCCCGAAGTTCGGCGTCGCAGACCGCGCCGCGCCTCAGGCGGATCACGCCTTTGATCCGTCACGCGCACAGGTTTCCCCCGGCAAACCCGACAGTTATCACGCGGATATCAGCGCCGTGGAAGACGAGGAATTCAACCGGGCCGACAACGGCTATTCCGTGGCACCGCCGGAGGCCGCGCCCGGCGGCGCTGCCATGGCCGCTCCGGCAGCCGCTCTCACGGCCTCCTTGCCCCCGGCGCCGGAAGAAGATGCGGTGCCTTTGCGCTTTACGCCCATACAGCCGCTGGACGAACTTTTCGCCATGGACGGTCATTTGCCCGCCGCAACGATGCCTGTCAATGGGGAGCGGCCTTGGGAAAATGACGAAGACGCCTTGCCGCTGCCCCTGGCCCCAGCGCCGCCGTATCCCGCAAGCGCCCCCGGAGAGGACGCGGAGCATGATTTTTCCGCCGCCACCGGGGCTTCCTCCGCCGAGAGCGAATCGCGCATGAATCTCGTCCGCCTGGACGACCGGATATTCCCGCACGGCGAGCGGCCCGAGGGCAATGCTTACGACCCTGATTCCGGCGTCGCAGGCCGCGCCGCGCCTCAGGCGGATCACGCCTTTGATCCGTCACGCGCACAGGTTTCCCCCGGCGAACCCGACAATTATTACGCGAATATCAGCGCCGTGGAAGACGAGGAATTCAGCCGGGCCGACAACGGCTATTCCGTGGCGCCGCCGGAGGCCGCCGGGTTGCCGGATCCGGACATAGCGGACCTGGCGCCGCTTTTTGATGATGAACCCGGCCCGGCCGGTCCTTTGCCCGCCGCAACGGCGCCTGTCAATGGGGAGCGGCCTTTGGGAGATGATGAAGACGCCTTGCCGCTGCCTTTAGCCCCGGCGCCGTATCCCGCAAGCGCCTCCGGAGAGGACACGGAGCATGATTTTTCCGCCGTGGCCGGCGTTGGCCGGCGCCATATCCGGCAGACCCTGCCTCCGGCCCCGCCCCTGCCTCCGGCCCCGCCCCAGCCGGATATGAGCGGCACCCCCGATGTGCCAGACGTGACAGGCGTGACAGGCGTGGCCGGCGACATTGGCGGACAAGAGACTTTTGCCGCCTCGGCGACGGCTGATTTTGCGCCGGCCCTGAATGCGCTGTTTCCGCCTTTCGCGGGCGACAGCAGCGCCGATGAAATACCCGCCAAGGGCGGAGTGAGGATTATTTCTTTGATGGACGAAGATTTTTCCAACTACATGCCCGATATTTCCTCGGTGCTTTCCGAGGCCGTTTCTCCGGAAATAGCTGATATTCTCGCCCGGCAGGAATCAAGCCCGGTGCGGTCAAGCGTGCCCACGGCCGACGGGGCGTTTTTGTTCAGCCTGCACAGTCTGGTGCGCGAGGTTCACGACGTTATCGCGCCCTTTGCC
>JAIRTI010000267.1 GCA_031255035.1 Desulfovibrio sp. | reverse complement strand
TGGTTGAAGTCCGGATCAAAATAATGGAGCAGATAATACATGCCGCTATCACCTTTAGAGCATCATTTTCACATTGAAAGTACACATGATGTCCAAAATGCTCCACAGGGATTTGTTTGTAAATTTTTGCCTTGAGTGTGGCGCGGGCGGTCTTTGTCCGCCGTCAAGCGCCACATCGCAAAGGCAAACCGCCATAGACAATGTCAGGGCACGGTGGAGACGATCACGTCGTGCTCGTCGTTCAACACGCTGAAGAAACCCGAAAGCTCCAGTTCCTTGAGGTTCGCGCGCACCTGGCCCGAAGGCCGGTACAGATACAGGTGCTTGTTGCGTCCGTGAACCGAGGCGGCATATTCGACCAGCACGCCCAAAGCGCTGCGCGTCAAGGTGCAATCGCAAAAGTCCAGCATGATCTTGTCCGTTTCGTCGCCGCCCAGGCGCTGCAGCACGGCCTTGAACTCCGTGGCCGAAGGCAGGCCGATGCGTCCTCCGAAAACGCCGAGCACGGTATGCCGTTCGGAACTTCTGGCCGTAAACTTATGAAATTCGAAGCCCTCTTTTCCGCCGGGCTCGCTCCTGTCCGGCTTGAACAGCCCGGCCAGGCCGCCCAGGATCGCTTCGATTTCAAACGCGTTTTCCAAGGTCATTTTCGGCCTCCCTTGCCGGTCGGGCTTTGGCGGCCGGGTCCGGCCCATTCCCCGGAAGCCGGTTCCGCCGCCTCGGCGGCCCACCCGGACGCGGCACCCGGCTCTTCGCCCGGACGGTGATCATGCTCGCCCAGGGCGCCGCCGAAATAGGGCTCCTGGTCGTCGGCTTCCGGGCCGCCGCCTGCCATGCGTTTCCGACGCCGTTCTTCCTCTTCCGCCCGCAAAGCCCTACGGAGCACCTTGCCGACAAGAGTCTTGGGCAGATCATCGCGAAACTCCACCATGCGGGGCACTTTATAGTTGGCCAGGCGTTCGCGGCACCAGACCACAATTTCGGAACGCTCGCACATCTCCCCTTCCTTCAAGACCACATAGGCCTTGATGACTTCGCCCCTGGAAGGATGCGCCACGCCCACGCTGACGGCTTCCCGCACCTTGGGGTGCTCGTGCAGGACTTCGTCAATCTCTCTGGGGGCCACATTATACCCACCGACCATGATCATATCCTTTTTTCGGTCAACGATATAGAAAAATCCTTCCTCATCCATGCTGGCGATGTCGCCCGTGTACAGCCAGCCGTTGCGCAGGATGTTGGCCGTTTCGTCCAGGTTGTTCCAGTAGCCCAGCATCACCTGTGGCCCGCTCACCACCAGTTCCCCGACCTTGCCGGGACCGAGCGGCGCCGACCCGGCTTCCATGTCAACGATGCGCGCCTCGGTATTCTGGAGGGGCAGGCCGATGCTGCCCATCTTGCGAAACCCTTCGGCGGACGTCAGGTGGGTGATGGGCGAGGACTCGGACAAGCCGTAGCCTTCCGTAATTCTGGTGCTGAACTCCTCTTCAAAACGGCGTATGACCTCGACCGCTATGGGCGCGGACCCGGATATGCAGAGCTTGAGCGCTTTGAGCGGGTATTTGCTCTTGTTTTTCTGCTGCAACAAGGCGATGTACATGGAAGGAGCGCCCGGCAGGGCCGTGACCTTGTGTTTTTCCATGGTCGCCAGCAATTCCGCCGGCGCGAAGCCGGCCGCGATAACGACCTTGGCGTGAATGGAGGCGGGCAGGGCCAGACAGGTGGTCAGCCCGTATACATGGAAAAAAGGCAGCACCGCCATGAAGGTCTGCTCCCCTTCCATCACCATGGGCAATCTGGCCTGAATTTGCTGGATATTGGCGTTGACGTTGGCATGGGTCAGCATGGCGCCTTTGGAAAGTCCAGTGGTGCCGCTGGTATACTGCAAAAGGGCCAGGCTTTTTTTCGGGTCAGCCACCGGATGGCTGAGGCGTTCTCCGCCCTTGAGCAGCGTTGAATAGGGGAAGACCAGCTTGTTGTCGAAGGGAACGGGCTTCACGCTTTTGTCGCGCCTGTTTCTGAAACGCTGAATCCAGTTGAGCGGGAAGGAAAGTCCTTCCTCTATGCTGGTCACAAAGTATTTGTCGATGTCCAGGCGTTTCTTGAGTTTGGCGAACTTGGGCCAGCATAAATCCAGGGTGACGAGATGCCGCGCTCCGGAATCGGCGATCTGGTGCAGCAGTTCCTTTTCCATATAAAGAGGATTGATCATGGTGACCACTCCCCCGGCCTTGAGCACTCCCCAGAAGGCGATCATCGTCTGCGGCAGGTTGGGCAGCATGATGCCGACCCGGTCTCCGGGCCGCACGCCCAGCGCACGCAGATTCGCCGCGCAAAGCTCGGCAAGACGCCGCATTTTGGCGAAACTGATGGCCGTGTTGTAAAAAATGCAGGCTTTTTTACCGCCAGACTGTTCAGCGGCCTCATCCAGCCAGGCGTACAGGGGCATTTGCCTGAATTCCAGAGAGTGCGGCGCGGCGCTGTCATAATGCCTGAGCCAGGGGGCTTCGGCCGTGGTCAGGGGATCCCGCCGGGCGTCCGTCGACGCGTCCATTTTCGTTTTTTCCATGATAACTCTTGGGGAATGCTTGGGAAATAATTCTTTGCGGCAACGCCCGGAGCCCTTCGGGAATACTTCGGGAGAGGTCGACGGCCGCTGTTTGTTACGGAAAGAGAAGGAACCCGGATTGCGCCCGCTCAGCCGGACGAGCGCAGCCTGTTCAGCCGGGCCACGCGCAGGTCTTTCTGATAGCGCAGCATCATATGGCGCTGCTTGGATTCGTGAATGGCCCGCGCGTGAAAAATTCCGGCCTGGGGGTCTTCCGAGGCCATAAGCGCCCTGGCCTCCGCGCGGCAGGCTTCCATGCGGCGCTCAACTTCAGCTATCTCCGCCTCAAGACCGGTCTGGTCCGCCGGCAATGATTCGTCGTCGAGCAGGTCGATCACTTGTTTCCTCCGTCTTTTCGGGCGGCTGCCGCGCGGGGTCCGAAGGCTCGGGCAGTCCGTTGTACACATTCCAGAAAAAGGGCAGCACTTCGCCTATGTTGCCCGGATTTGCCAGGCGCAGGCCCGGACGATGGAATGCCGCCAGGGCGTAGGCCATGCTCCAGTAGGGATCGGGGCTGGTCCAGGCCGGAGCTTCGCCGTCTTCAGCCGGCGCCGGCTCAAGCCCGGCCGCTCCGCTGTAAAAGCCGGCCCGCGCGAAGAACTCTCCGGCAAGGGCTTTTTCCACGTCGTCCTGGGGGAAGGGCAGGCCGTCAAGCGGGGGAAGCTCCGCCCCGGTGGCCTTTTTGTGCGCGCAGAGGGCAAGCAGGAGCGGCCCCAGGCGGGAGGAAATGTCATTCCCGTGCAGCGGCGCGTCAAGAGCGGCGGACAACCGTGAGGAGGTGACGCTCTCTTCCCCGTCAGCCCGGCCGCCATGAGACAGCGAAAGCCCGGCGAAGGCGAGAAGCTGTTCGGCCTCCTGCGCTTCCGGCATGGACGAGGGCCAGCGCCCGTACAGGGTGAACGAGCCTCCGCTAAAGGCCGGCAAGGCGAGCAGGTAGGCGGCCAGGGCCGGCTCCAGAGGCAGGAGGGGCCGTGAAGGCGGCTGCAAAGGTCCTGGAGTGAAAACAAGGTGCGGCCCCTGAGTTTCGACCTCGGCGCCGACCTCGCGGTGCAGCGGACGCACTTCGGAAAGCGCGGCCGTGGCGATGACGGCCGGCAAAGCGGCCAGATTCAGCGTCAGCGGCGCTCCCCAGGCCAGCGGCGCGAGCAGCAGGGCGCAAATCCCCTCCAAAGGCAGATCCGCCGGAACGACCACCAGGGGGGGGATGTACCCCGACGATTCCACATTGGCCGGCGCCCCTTGCGAACGGGGAATCACATGGGCCAGACGGGCGCCGAACAAGGGAAGCGCCTGGCGCAGAGGGGACAGATCGGCCGCCTTCAGCCTGGCGCCGCCGTTGAAGCGGCAGGCCCCGGTTTTCCCAACGGCCATGAAGGCGAGAAGATATAACGTGAACAGGTCGTCGCCGACATACAGGGTCTTGTTCGTAAAAGCGAATTTGCCGCCCGCCTGCAGGCTGACGCGGCCGATGCCGCTTCCGGTGCTTTCGTGCGTTATGGCGGCGCCCGCTTGCGCAAGGGCGCGCGCGGCGTCAAGAAGCGCCGGGGACAAGGTGACGCCTTCCAGAACCAGAGGCCGCCCAAGGGCAGCGGCCAGGGCGAGCCGCATCTGCGCTCCCCGTGAGGATGTCGGGCCGGTGATGGCGGCGTTCACCGCCGCTTTGGACGGGGTCAGGCGAAAGCTGTTCGCCTTTTGCGCCTCCGCCTTGCCCATCACCTTGATATCCTGCAACAAGGCGAAAAGCTGGCGCGAAAAGCGCGGATCCCGGCTGAAGGCCAGGGCCCCAGCCTCCCCGGCGACGCGAACCGCTTTTTCGGCCTGTATGGCGGCCGGGGTCGAGGCGTTGTCCTTGCCCCCGCGCATGCGGGAAACCAGGGTTGAGCGCCGGACGAGCAGCTTCATCAGGTCCCGGTCCAGATCTATGAGGGCGGCGGCCGCGCCTTGCGGCTGGCCGCCGGTACGGCCGACGCGCGCGGCGGCGCCG
>JAIRTI010000188.1 GCA_031255035.1 Desulfovibrio sp. | reverse complement strand
CCCCCCCCCCCCCCCCCCCCCCCCCCCCCCCCCCCCCCCCCCCCCCCCCCCCCCCCCCCCCCCCCCCCCGCCGGAGGCATTGCCTTTCACAGTTGGCGAATGGGGGGCCGCAAAAAGGCCCATAATGAGAATTGCTGGAGCCCCGTCTCTTTTTCTTGACTTTTCCCTTCAGGCGACGTAACAACCAGACTCTTTCTCGCCCGTGAGACCGCAAAAGGCCAAGGGCGTCGTGATTCTACACGGGAAGGACCATGTTTGACAGTCTTTCGGACAGACTCGGCGACGTTTTCCGCAAGTTCGGCGGGCGGGCGACGCTTGATGAAAGCAATATTCAGGACGCGCTCCGGGAAGTGCGTCTGGCCCTGCTGGAAGCGGACGTCAACTTCAAGGTCGTCAAAGACTTCATAGAGCGGGTGCGTGAGCGTTGCCTCGGGCTTGAGGTCGGCAAAAATCTGAAGCCTGCCCAGCAGGTGGTCAAGATTGTCCATGACGAGCTGGTGAAACTGCTTGGCGGCGAAGCCTCGGGCCTGAGCCTGTCCGGCCCGGCGCCGCATATTATCATGCTGGTGGGTCTGCAAGGCTCGGGCAAGACCACGTCGGCCGGCAAGCTCGCCCACTATCTGCGCGAGCAAAAGCGCAAGCCCTACTTTGTCCCGGCGGACGTGTACCGCCCGGCGGCCATCGAGCAACTGGCCACCCTGGCCGGGCAGCTCGGCATGCCCTGTTACCCGTCCACCACCCTGATGAACCCGGCGGATATCGCGAAAAACGCGGTGCGCGAGGCCGTGGAACGGGGCTGCGACGTCATCCTGCTGGATACCGCGGGCCGTCTGCATATTGACGAAGCCCTGATGCTGGAGTTGAAGGCCATCAAGGCCGAGGTCAGGCCGGAAGAAATTCTTTTCGTGGCCGACGCCATGACCGGCCAGGACGCGGTCAACGTGGCCGAGGCCTTTGACCGGGACCTGGATATCACGGGCGTGGTGCTCACCAAGATGGACGGCGACGCGCGCGGCGGCGCGGCGCTTTCCATCAAGTCGGTGACGGGCAAAAGCGTCAAGTTCGTGGGCATGGGCGAAAAGATTTCCGAACTGGAGCCCTTTTTCCCGGACCGCATCGCCGGCCGCATCCTGGGCATGGGCGACATGCTCACGCTTATAGAAAAGGCCCAGTCGGCCATTGATGCCGAAGAAGCCGAGGAACTGACCCGCAAGTTCCGGAAAGCGGAATTCAATTTTGAGGATTTTCGCGCCCAACTGCGGCGTATGAAAAAGCTGGGCTCGCTCGAAGGCCTGCTCAAGCTGATTCCCGGCATGGACGGCATCAGACGGAAGATCGGCGACATGCGCCTGCCGGACAAGGAGATAGACAAGGTTGAAGCGGTCATCAACTCCATGACCAGGAAGGAACGCGAAAACCCGAAGATCATCAACCCCGGCCGCAAGCAGCGCATTGCCAGGGGGAGCGGCCGCACCGTGGCCGAGGTGAACCAGTTGCTCAAACAGTTCGAGCAGATGCGCGGCATGATGCAGCGCCTGACCGGCGGCGGCGGGAAAATGCCCAAGGGCATGCCCGGCGTCGGCGGCAGGATGCCCCGCGTTCCGGCGGGCATGCCGGGCCTGGGCCCGGATGCGACGGGCATGGGCGGCATGCCGGGTCTGGGCCGGAAGGCGGGCATTTGTCCGCTGTTTCCGAGGAAGCGCGGAAAAAACTGCGCCAGAAGCGTAAGGAAGAACGCAAACGCAAGAAAAAACAACGCCGGTGACGGGCGGAAAAGGCTTGTTCCTTTGGCCGCCAGGGACTTGTATCTACCGGTAAATTCTTGCTTTTTTTTCGCAACGCGACATACAGTATAATTGAGGGAGAGTAAGTATGGCTGTAAAAATGAGACTGACCCGCATGGGCAGCAAAAAACGTCCTTTCTACCGTGTGGTCGTCACCAATTCCGGTACGCGCAGAGACGGGCGTCCCCTGGACTTCATCGGCTGGTACAACCCCATGACCGAACCGGCCAAGGTGGAGATTGACAAGCAAAAGGCGCGGAAATGGCTGGAGCAGGGCGCCGAGGCTTCGGAAACGGTGAAAAAACTGCTTAAAGAGATGCGCTAGTCTTTTCATCAGACCGCGCGACTGCCGCATCGTCAGCAATTCTAATTTTGTCGAAGCCAATTTGATCGCATGTGGGCTCTGCCCACACCCGCCAGGGCCTTGCCGGCCCTGTACCCGGCGAATGGGTGACGGGAGTGTTGCCCTGTTGATACGCGCAGCCGGAACCCAAACTGAGGGGGTCCGGGGCAGCGCCCCGGCCGCCGGAGGCATCGCCTTTCACAGTTGGCGAATGGGGGGGCGCAAAAAGCTCATAATGAGAATTGCTGCCGCACCGTTCTTTGCGTTCCTTCTTCGCGCCAGGTTATGTTATCCGATGCCCGAGGTGCCCCATGCTGAAAGAACTGGTCGAGTATATCGCAAAGTCGTTAGTGGACAAGCCTGACGAGGTGCGGGTCATCGAGGCCGGCGGCGAACAGACCGTGGTCTATGAACTGCGCGTGGCCAAGGACGACATCGGCAAGGTTATCGGCAAGCAGGGACGCACGGCAAGGGCCATGCGCACCATTCTGAGCGCCGCGTCCACCAAACTGAAGAAGCGTTCCGTACTTGAAATTTTTGAGTAAGGCTTTTTCGCGCGGGGCA
>JAIRTI010000065.1 GCA_031255035.1 Desulfovibrio sp. | reverse complement strand
GGCCCCTGTTGCAGGACGCGGGGATTGATCGGGAGATACTCATCTGTTCGAGCGACGCGCACAACGCCTCGCGGCCCTGGTGCCGCCGCAGAAAAGAGAGCCTGGCCGCCCTGTGCGCCCGCCTTGACGTTCCCTGCGCCTGCCTGGACTTTGATTCCGACTTTTACCGCACGCCGCATCGGCCTCCCCGCGGACGCGGCGGGCTTCGGCGGCTGCTGCCGCGCAAGCGCCCGGATATTCTGCTGGGGAGAGTGGCCGAAACCATCCTCGGCGCCGTCGAGGCCAGTGATTGCGATGCCGTGTTCACCCATAACTTCTGGGGCGAATACGGGCATCTGGACCACGTTTTTTTGCACACCCTGATGCTCACCCATTGCCGCAAACCCGTCTACGTCACCGACATACGCATGGCCGTCGACTGGGCGCCCATGCCGGCCCGTTCTCCGGCCTATGAGGCCTTGCTGCGCCCTCATTTTCTTTCCACACACACCCTTGACCGCGCTTTTTACGAAGAGTGCGCCGCCTTTTATAAAAGCGCCGGCGTCTGGACCTGGTCTCTGCCGCCAATCCCTTCGGCCGGGCTGTACCGGATAGCCCCGCCGCCGGACGACGCAAAAGGCAATGCCTCCGGCGGCCAAAGGGGCGCTGCCCCTTTGGAATCCCCGCCGGGGGAAATGATTTCCCCCGGACCCCCTCAGTTTGGTGACCTTCCCGTGTATTGCCCACGCTCCACGAACAAAATGTCAGTGCCTGCCGTGTAACCCGTAAACTTCAGCAGACCAATCGCCGGGTCCAGGGCCATTCGCCAACTGTGAAAGGCAATGCCTCCGGCGGCCGGGGCGCTGCCCCGGACCCCGCCGGGGGAAATGATTTCCCCCGGACCCCCTCAGTTTGGGTTCCGACTGCGCGTATCAAAAGGGCAACACTATCAGCCACCCATTCGCCGGGTCCAGGTACGAAGCTGGGGCCGGCAAGGTCCTGGCGGGTGTGGGCAGAGCCCACATGCGATCAAATTGGCTTCGACAAAATGAGAATTGCTGCAGGGGATGAAAAACGCTGTCGATGAAAAACGCTTGACTCTGTCTCGTCCGGGCGCGATGCTGTGAATAATCCCAAGCTGCGCATAAGGAGCGTCCATGCCCCATACCCATGTCCTGGTTACCGACTTTGACGGAACCATAACCAGATGCGACTTCTACCAACTGGCCGTTGAACGTCTTCTCCAGCCTTCGGACCTTCAACCCTGGGATGACTACCGCGCCGGGCGCATCACCCATTTTGAGGCCATGCGCCGCATTTTCAGCCGCATCCGCGGCCCCGAATCCATTATTCTGGATATTCTGCGCGACACCCGGCCGGACCCGGCCCTGAAACAAAGCGTTGACGCCCTGAAAGAAGCCGGCTGGCATATTGTCGTGGCCTCGGCCGGGTGCGAGTGGTACGTCCGCCGCGTGCTGGACGAAGCCGGAGTCGCCCTTGAGATCCACGCCAACCCCGGCAGCTACCCCGAAGGCGGGCCCCTGCTGCTGGAAGAACCCGTGAATTCGCCTTTCCACAGCCCGGAACTGGGCGTTGACAAAGCCGGCATCGTCCGCTTTTACCTCGATAAAGGCGCGGTCGTCGCCTATGCTGGCGACGGCTACACCGACGCGCCCGCGGCCTTGCTCGTCCAGCCCGAGCGCCGTTTCGCCAGAGGCGACCTGGCCGTGGACCTCGCCGGCCGGGGCGAAGCCTTCATTCCCTTTGACGTCTGGTCCGAAGCCGTCCGGCATCTGCTGGGGACGGTGCCATGATCAACGTCACCCAGATCCGCGTGCCCAGCCTGGTACGCATCAAGCCCGGCGCTCTGCCGCGTCTGGGCCTGTATCTGGCGCGGGAGAATCTGGAGCAGGTTCTCGTGCTGGCCAGCCCTCTGCCCGTCCCGGTGGCCTTACAGGCCAGATCGGGGCTTGAGGCCCAAGGCATCACGGCCGAATGGCTACAGGTGGACGACAACAGTTTTGAAAACGCCGTGCGACTGTTCGCGGCCATGCCTCGCAACGCTTCGGCCATTGTCGGCATCGGCGGGGGCAAAGCCCTTGATACGGCCAAATACGTCGCGTTTCTCGCCAGGCGTCCCTACCTTGCCGTGCCGACCTCCCTGTCCAACGACGGCTTTTGCAGCCCCCAGTCCAGCCTTACCCTGGACGGGAAGCGCCGCTCACTCCCGGCGCAGTTGCCGCGAGGCGTCATCCTCGACGTGGACGTATGCCTCGGCGCGCCGAAAAATCTCTGGCTCTCGGGCGTGGGTGACCTGGTTTCGAAACTCACGGCCGTCACCGACTGGAAACTGGCCTTCCACCACAACGGCGAGCCCGTCGACGACCTGGCCGCCCTGCTTTCCGACGCAACGGTCTACCAGTTTCTTGCCGCCCCCGCCTTTGACGCGGCCGGCGCCGCCCTGCTCGGCACGGCGCTGATGCTCAACGGCATTGCCATGGAAATCTGCGGCTCCTCCCGCCCGGCCAGCGGCGGCGAACACCTGATCTCCCACGCCCTGGACGCCATCAGCGCCCGGCCCAGACTCCACGGCCTTCAAGTCGGCGTGGCCTCGTACATCGTCAGCCGCCTCCAGAACAAGCAGCCGCAAACCATCGACACCCTGTTCCAACGCACCGGCTTCTGGCAGGCCGTGGCCGACGACCCCTTTTCCAAGCGCGAATGGCTCGAAGCCGCGCGCCTCGCCCCCGGCATCAAGGACAACTTCTATACCGTCCTGTCCAGCCGCGACTGCCTGCCTGAAATCGCCGACATGATCGAGAACGACCCGGCGCTCAGGAATTGTTTTGTTGAGTAGGGCGCCAGGGATGCGCAGGGATGGAAAAAAGTTGCGTGGCCCATGCAAACTGTTGGATTACTTTGCCTCAAAATGATCCGATATCGTTGACAATTTTCCATATTACGTCCATAGTATATTTTAAGTTTAAAATGGACGAAAATTGGAGCAGATATGTACTCAACGCGAACACTTGAAGGCTATATCAGCAAGGCGGCGGCGCAATTTCCGGTTCTGCTTCTGACCGGTGCGCGCCAAGTGGGCAAAACAACGCTGCTTCGCCATCTGGGCGGCCGCGAACGCGCCTATGTTTCCCTGGATGATCCGCTGGCGCTGAGCTTGGCCCGCGCAGATCCGGCCCTGTTCATGCAGCGTTTTCCCGCGCCGGTGTTGATTGATGAAATTCAGTACGCGCTGCGGCTCCTGCCCTATATCAAAATGGCTGTGGACGCCGACCGTAAGCCGGGCAGCTTCTGGCTGACGGGCTCGCGGCAATTCCAGTTGATGCGGAATGTTTCGGAGTCGCTGGCTGGGCGGGTGGCGGTGCTGCAACTGCTCGGTCTTTCCCGGCAAGAAATCATGGGCAACGGCGCGACACAAAAACCTTTTCTGCCGACAACGCCGTTTTTCACGGAACGTGCCCGGCAAGGGGATACGCTTTCTCTCAAGGATTTGTACACGCTGATCTGGAAAGGCTCGTTCCCGGCCCTGACGTTGGACGCCAGCCTGGACAGAGACTTGTTCCTCAGTTCCTATGTGCAGACGTATTTGCAGCGGGATGTGCGCGATTTGGCGCAGGTGGGCGACGAAATGGCCTTCTTGCGGTTTTTGCGAGCCAGCGCGGCCCGTACCGGCCAGTTGCTGAATATTTCCGAGTTGGCCCGCGATGCGGACGTGTCGCCGGTGACCGGGAAAAAATGGCTTTCCATCCTTGAGGCTTCCGGCCTCATCTATCTGCTGGCGCCGTACTTCACCAACGTGACCAAGCGCATGGTCAAAACGCCGAAGCTGTATTTTCTGGATACGGGCCTCGCCGCTTACCTGACGGAATGGTCAAGCCCGGAAACCCTGGAAGCGGGCGCGATGTCCGGCCCCATCCTGGAGACCTGGATTATGGGCGAGCTGCTCAAGAACTGGCTGCACAACGGCCTGCGTCCGCCGTTTTATTATTATCGGGATAAGGATCAGAAAGAGATTGATCTGCTGATCATCCAGGACGGCACGGTTTTTCCTCTGGAATTCAAAAAAACCGCCTCGCCGGACAAGCACGACATTCGCCACTTTACGGTGTTGGAAAAATTCAAAATGCCGGTCGGCATGGGCGGCGTCATCTGCCTGGCCAAGCAGGTGTTGCCGTTGGATAAGACGGCCTGGAGCGTGCCCGCGAGTTTGATTTAAAAAACGGTGTAAAACCTTAAGCGCAGGGATGTCAGCGTCCTATTTCTTCGCCGGAAAGAAACAAATCCCATGTGCCATCCGGGTTGTTTCTTTTACTTAGGATATCGTAAATTCTAATTTTGTCGAAGTCAATTTGATCGCATGTGGGCTCTGCCCACACCCGCCAGGACCTGGCCGGCCCCAGCTTCGTACCTGGACCCGGCGAATGGGTGGCTGATAGTGGCGCCCTGTTGATACGCGCAGCCGGAACCCAAACTGAGGGGGTCCGGGGGAAATCATTTCCCCCGGCGGGGTCCGGGGCAGCGCCACGGCCGCCGGAGGCATTGCCTTTCACAGTTGGCGAATGGGGGCCGCAAAAAGCTCATAATGAGAATTGCCGCCGACCAAGCAGCGGCTAATTGACGCAAACGGGCTGTTCGGCCGCATAGCGAAAACCAGGTAAGAAGTGCAAGAACGATGCGAAACGCACGAAAACCGAAAAAAGAACAAGTATATCGAGCCACCAAAAAAACTGTTGACGCCCGTCTCCGCCTCACGTAAATAGCTTCTTCGCCAACGCGAAAAGCGAAGCGAAATGCGTCCCCATCGTCTAGCTGGCCCAGGACAACGGCCTTTCACGCCGTCGACAGGGGTTCAAATCCCCTTGGGGACGCCAATGATTTCAACGGGTTGCACATGCCCTTTGTTATTGGAGCATCTGTGTTACATGCTCCGTGTTACAAAATCCCTCATGAGGTTGTGACTCGTGGGGGATTTCCATTTCTGCGAACAGGCTGTTAGCAGCCTGCCCAATGGCGCTGTTAGCCAGCGCCGCCGCTATCCCATCTCGACTGGCATACAGACCGGCGCTACGGACGTAAATATCCGTGGTTGTGGGTCTGGAATGCCCCAAAAGAATCTGAGCGTCATTTAAGCCGTTCGCCAGAAAGGTAACTTCCGCCGATTTATGCCGGATGCCGTGAAAGGTAAACCTCTTGATGCCAAGGCGTTTGCACACGGCGGGCATGTAGTGGCTTCTGTGCGTGAACGGGTCGCCCAATTTCTCATGGCATTGTACCTGAAAAAATACATGATCCACAAGGCATGGCCGGGCCTTTTTCCACCATTCCAAAGCCTTTGCAAGCTCGGTATGCATCGGAAGCCACCTCGTGCGCCAGCCCTTGCCGCCTGTTTTTTTGTCTCTCAGACATATCTTGTTGCCGGGGAAGTCTACGTCACTCCACTGGAGCCGGAACACTTCGCCAGACCGTGCGCCAGTGTAATAAAACACCATCAGCATAACGAGGTCTTGCCCCTCGGCCTGTTGCAGAACCTGGATCATGTCTTCTTCCGGCGGGACGTAACGCTGTTCGCTCTCAGCCGGAAAGG
>JAIRTI010000026.1 GCA_031255035.1 Desulfovibrio sp. | reverse complement strand
CGGTACACGGCCCAGGTGCCCAGCCAGACGTTGCCGGCGGCCACCAGCAGCATCTGCATGCCGTAGGCGTGGGCGAGGCCGCCAAAGCCCACCAGGGCCACGGCGGAAATATACGTGGCCACGTAGGCCAGAGCCTGGACGACAAAACCAACCCTGCCGGACAGGGCGGCGTCATGCCCTTTGCCCCGACGCGCCAGGAAAATGAAAAGCCCGATATACAGAATCCATATCAGGGCGGTCCCGGCCCGCTCCATAACGGCCGGCACGGCTACCTTCCGCCGCGCGCGCGCGCGAACACGCGGGCCAGGCTGACAACCGAGACAACAAAGGCGGCGCACAGGCCGGCAATGCCGACCAGGACGAGGCCGTCCATATGCGCGAAAATTTCAAAAGACATGCTCACTCCTTGTTTCCCTCAATAAAGTGGGGAATGAAGCGGGAAAGATTGCCGGTGATCGGGCTTTTATCCTCGCGTATGCCCAGGCCGCAGCTTTTGCCGCCCACTATCCAGACGCCGCACACCGGCCCCTGCCCGTCCACAAAGGGCGGCGGGCACAGGGCCTGGCCGATGTAGCCTTCGTCGCCGTAGACGCCGTCCGTGGCAAAGACCTGGCGGTGGTCCTTGAACACGAAGATATTGGCGCCCTCTCGCGACAGCAGCGGTTTGAGCACGTAGTCGTTCACCGGCGGCGCTTTGGCGACATCATGAAACCAGGCGGGCAGCAGGTTGGGATGGCCGGGATGGCGTTCGTAGAGAAGCGGCAGCATGCCCTTGTTCGAAAGCGCCATCTTCCAGGCCGGCTCGACGAAAGTGGTGTCCGATCCGGGCAGAAAGCGGCCGAAATCGTCCCGCCACATATACTCCCACGGATACAGCTTGAAAAGCCAGTGTACGGCCTCGCCGTCAGGGTCGATGAACAGCCCCTGCCCGTCAACGCCGATGTCCTCCATGTATATGCGCTTGCCGTCAACCCCGGCCTGGGCCGCGCAATCCATAATGTATTCCACCGTGGCGCGGTCTTCCTCGGTATCTTTCATGGAGGCGAAATGCATGCGCCCCTTCAGATTGCCCGAGTCCAGAAACGAGGCGAAACATTCGCGCATGCGCTCGTGAATGCTGTTGAACTGATCCGCGCCCTCGGGCAGAACGCCGAGCTTCAGGCAATCCTCAAGCCAGAGCCATTGAAAAAAAGCGGCCTCGTACAGAGCCGTGGGCGTATCGGCGTTATATTCGTAGAGTTTGGCCGGGCCGTGGCCGTCAAAGGCGAAGTCGAAGCGGCCGTAAAGGCTGGGCTCGTTCCGTCGCCATGAATCCCGCACCATGTCCCACAGGAAGGGGGGGATGCGCAGACGATCGAGCAGTTCTTCGCTGTTGACGATATCCGCGGCCAGATCCAGGCACATGTCCGCCAGTTCCTGGGCCGGATCCTCAAGGCCCGTTTCAATCTCCTCCAGCGTCAGGGCGTAGCAGGCCGATTCGTCCCAATAGACGTCGCCGTCGACATGGTGGAAAAAAAAACCGTTGTCCTCGGCAATGCGCCGCCATCCGGGACGCGGCTCAACAGGGATGCGCCTCACGAGCCGCCGCCGCCGCCGCCGGCGAAACCGCCGCCGCGCGCGCCCGAGCCCGAACGGCCCATGACCGGCTTGGCATTGTGCCCCATGCTCTGGGTCATTCTCTGGGAAAGATTGGTCACCCGGCCCGTGGCGTCGGCTCTGACCGTTTCACCGCCGGCGGTGCGAAAGGAGCGGCCCTGTTGGCCCTGCTGACCAGCCGGGTCCCGGTACAGGCCTTGCGAGCCCTGCATCATGCCGCCGCCGCCCAGAAAGCGCCCGGCCATAAAGCCCATCATCATGGGCATCCACATGCCGCCGGAATGCTGCTGTACCTGGGCGCCGTCGCCGTCGCCGACCTGACCGGGCACCGTGGCCGGCGCTCCGTCGCAGACGCCGACGCCGAACCGGGCCTCGCACTCCTCCCTGCTGGAAAAGCGCGGCGTTTCCGCAAGGGCGTTCATGGCCAACTCCCGGCACTCGGCTTCGGTAAAAACGGCGCTGGTGACGCACTCGTTCAATGAGGTGAAGGTATACATGCCTTCATCCGCGCGGTCCGTGCCGCAACCGGCCGAAGCCGCTGTCATGGATCCCATGAGAAGAAGGGACAAGGCTTTGGATCGTTTCATGATGATCTCCTGAAATCCGGCGCGGGCCGGCGCATGGCAATAGGAAGGGCCGCGACTTGACGGCTAATGGCTTCTTTATCGTTATTTATCGCGCCTGGCAAGCCGCCGGCGGAAAACTACACGCCCAGTTGCTCGCGGATTATGCCGAAATCCAGATTGCTGTCCACCAACTGCATTCCCTGGCGGATCTTCATGACGTCGCGCATTTTGTGGCGGGTGAGCAGGTTTTCCATTTTTTTAGCCACGGTGTAGGTGTCCTGCCGGACCATGACAATGGGCACGTTGAGGGAATCGGCGTGGGAAATGATGATGTCGTTGGGAAACAGGTTGCCGGTCAAAACCAGGCAGGGGCACTTGCCCTCGATAGCCACAAGTTGCACATCCGCCCTGTCGCCGCCCACGATGACGGCGGCATTAGGATTGCGGCGGAAGTAGATCATAAAGTTCTCGACCTGCATGGTGCCGATGAGAAAATTCTCCACCATGCCGTCGGCGCGGCCCTTGGCCGCCACCAGACACCCGCCGAGCCCGTCCGCCAGTTCGTGCGCGCGGATGGAGCCCATCAGCGGATCTCTGGGAATGATGCCCAGCACCCGCACGCCCTTGCGCTCAAGGTAGGGCCGGATGACGCTCTCTATCTCCGCCATGAA